>JAUNBT010000415.1 GCA_030526985.1 Lachnospiraceae bacterium
TGATCTATGTAGCGAGCGTTTGTCTTTTCTCAAAATTCTTGAACGTGCCCTCTTTCTGTATGCGGAAATAGTGTCATTACTCAGTTCGACAAAAATTCCATTCTTTACATTTCTTAGGCCGTTTTTTCCATTAATAAAGATTAATTCTTCATTGCGCTTTGTTCTAATTCGTATGTTCACTATGTCATCGTCTTCTATATTCATTTTGCTTAGTAATTCATTCAACTTAAATGTAACAGTACTTTTCTTAGAGGCACTTTGTAATGCCCTCTCACTCTTTACTTTCGACGATTTATTATCAGTAGCACCACCGCCGACGGAATTGTTTCCATCCGGTTCTGGGGGCACCATACAACATTTTTTGCATTCTTTACACTCGCCATTTGACTTTTTTATATATTCGGTGCACTTTACCATGAAAAATCCTCCTCAAAAAATCATCAATGAATATGCAAATATAATAGTAATAATAAAGGCGGCAAAAACAAGGCACATAGATACAATAATTAATTTTCCTCTCTTATCATTGTTTCTTTGCAAGGAAAACAACATTTTTTCAATTTGAAGAATTTTATAATTGTACTGAGTAGATAAAATGGATATTTCTTCTTTGCAGTCATCTGCGTATTGTTTAATATCATTTGCACGGGGAAAAGTAATGTATTTATACCTCCATTGCGAAAAAAGTGTAGCAATAAGGCTTAGCAGAACCACAAAAGATATAATCACTGTAAATATCCAGGTTATCATTGCTTTACTTTTGAAGTTATCTAACAGAATTGGCAGAATGGAATACAGTGCAACAAAAAGCAATGTTTGAAAAACCAAAAGCCTGTTAGACTGTTCTAACAAGGACTCTTCTCTTTTTAATTCAAGGTTATATGAGAACTCAATACACTCAAATATGAATTTCTTTTTATCATTTTCGACCTGATTATCGCAACACATATCTATACCTCTATTCGTATTTTATTGTAAAACCTTAAAACCGTCTGCACTTCATACAGTACCATCCACACCTTCTGCAACAAGCTTAGCCATATCTCGTTTACCGCTCGGAGCAAGGGGGAAATCATCCCGTATTTTGAAATACAGGTTGTCCAGTATTTCCGGGTGAATCGATTTTGAAAGGCGTTTTACACAGCGGCGCAAAAGGATATCATCCGAAAATTTTGCGTCCGGCTGCTTCTCAATATGGCAAACATATTTTGTGCTGTCGCCGTCGGGTATTTTTACCATAACCGCCGACATAATATTTTTGTAATCCTTGTTTACGATATCTTCGATTACATAAAGAGGTGTGGATTTTCCATCGGAAGTAACAATATTTGTATTCGGTCTGCCGACAATGCGGATATCGCCGGATTTATACTTTACCGCATATGCGCCGCCGCTGTACCAAAGCTTTCCGTTTGCGTCCGTAATCTGCATATCCTTATTAAATTCATCGTTGACATACCCGATCTGATTGCAGGGCGAATTGATAACCAATCTGCCTTGTTCCCCATATGCACAGGAGTTTCCGTTTTCATCAAGTACTTCAACCTCGGCAAGCGGAAGCGTTTGCAAATAAGGGCGTTCCCCGTGTAGTCTGTATTTGGGTTTTAGACCTTGCCATGCGCAAAATAATGTGGTAAATATACCGCCATTTTCGGTTGAACCACCCCCGGTGGATACCGGTGCCGAAAGAAGTGCAGGCAATAAAGTCTTGCCGAACTTATGCTTTTTTGCCACTCGATTCAAATATCTTTCTTCTCCCGCAGAAATAGGCTCACCGACTATGATCGGGAGCAAGAGATACGGCATGTCGATGCTTTTCCATTCGGGTTCATTTTCCAGCTTCTTTGCAAGCTGAATGAAGAATCCCGGAGTATTGACAACAAAATTGGGCTGATTTATTTTGACGGAGTAAGCAAAAAACTGTTCGCTGTAAAAAGGCTCCAATGCAACCGTGCAGCCGAGGTAGATAGGATCGCAGTATGCGGTTGTCAAGACAGTCTGCGTATAGCTCGGAAGCAGAGCTAAAGCGGTAATGTTTTTCATCTGCGGCATGCCGGAGACATCAGACTCTTTGAATCGGGAAATTGCCATGTAATTTCTGTTACTGTGAATACAGCCTTTGGGATAACCGGGCTTAGTAGTTCCGCTTGTATATGTAATTGCCGCTACACCGTCAAGCGTTGTGTCTGCAACAACATCGTCAGAATAATTCTCGCC
>JAUNBT010000416.1:0-376 GCA_030526985.1 Lachnospiraceae bacterium
AGTCGAAGATCTTATATTTACCCACCTGATTGATATAGGTCTGCAGCGAGCAGGTCAGGTTATTCAATTTGCCTGTCTGGATATCATTATAGGTCACCAGAAACGAATCGTTATATATTTCTTCGGCGTCCTGCACTGAAAAATTTGGAAAACAGGAGCGCACAAAAGCCATAAATCCGGATTTGTGCTTGTCATAAACTTTTGCGAGATTATTGTCATGCACATCCGCACTCTTAGTCTTCGATGAAAAATCAATCACAGCCGCCATAATTAAAAAGTAAAAGTGGACTCGAAATATGGATTTTGCTTCCTCGCCCTTTTATTTATCTCATTCATGATACCTTTTGCCCAAACACGTGGATTAGAGGTGTTACTG
>JAUNBT010000416.1:386-2212 GCA_030526985.1 Lachnospiraceae bacterium
TTTTAAAGTCTGGTAAAATGCATACGACAAAGCTCCGTAATATATCCCGTCAACTTTCAGTTCGTAATTATTCTGGAAAGACTGGCAGGCGTATACGGCGCAGAACGAAGAGAATTTATCGTCGCCGCGGGATAACACTTTGTTTTTTATCACCTCTTTCTTATTAGGCCTTGTGTAAAAAGGATCATCGGTAAATACGGAATTGGTTCCCCTAACCGGGGCTTCTCCCGTCATTGCCCTTACCGCATCGCCACTATGACAAGCATCGATATTGATAAACAGGACACCATCCGGCCCTATCTTCCTTCTGATTTCCGACAAGAGGGTTCCCAGTTCATAATCCAGCAAATGATGTTCTCCTTCATAAATATTCTTTTGATAATAAAGTTTTGCGTCATAAGGGATTAATGCTTCCCGCAATTGCCGATTCCCTCTCTCATCGGCACAAAATACCTGTTGGCCGTGGCATGAAAAATGAATTAAAACGGTATCTTTCCCATGAACTTTATCGCATAATTTTTCAAGGGCACCGACAATCCCGTCCTTTGTCGCTTTTTGATTTTCCAGAATGTGCAACGAGAAACCTTTTCGCACTATCTCTTTTTTCAGTAATCCGATATCATTACCGGCATGGATCTTCGACCATCCGGAAGAGGAAGGGTAATCCGAGATTCCGACTAAAAGCGCTCTTTTCTGCTGAGAAAAAAGAGAAAGCGGAACGATAAGAAAAATAATGCAAAGAAACGACTTCATAAACGGACAAAAACACAAAGAGTATCAATTTGAGAACGATGAAAACCTGACAAATGACTGTCAGGTTAACGAACATATATTGAAACGCGAAGCGCCCTAATTGGTCACAAGTACATAATTGTTATAGACCGGCCCCCTATTTACGATCTTCACTATGAAATTACCAGTCCACGCGGGAATCCACCTTACATAACAATCATCGGTATAATCATCATCCTTGACAATCAAATTACCATTTGAATCGTACACATAAAGATCTAAATCAGTATCCCCATCTCCCGACACCAGAATTTCCGCATATTGGTTGGCAATAAAACGAATCTGGTAGGTATCTGAAGAATTTCCGTTTACCGAACTAACGGTTCTCCCCGGGCCTCCTACCCGTCCTCTTGTCACTGCGCCTACTTTCGCTTTGGCCTCATTAACCAATGCCAACAAATTCTCATTCCCGTCGGCAAACTTCGTCGCATCAGACAATAAATTATCTACTGTAAAACCGGGTTTGTCTTTCTTTACGCCGCTGTTTTCTCCTTCCAATCCCTTTTCAAAAGAGACGGGATTCAATTCCTGAGTCGCAATGTCATTTAAGATTGAAGCGGCTTCAATCAATGATAAGGCGGAAAAATTTTCATATCCATATTTTGCTAAATTATTAGCAAGCCTAATCATTTCTACGTCTTTAGAGGGTTTTCCTTCAATCGCAGGTTTATTTTCCTGGGCAAAAACAGAAGCGATTGCTACACAAAACAAAGCGAGTAATACAATCTTT
This sequence comes from Lachnospiraceae bacterium, assembly GCA_030526985.1. Classification (GTDB taxonomy): domain Bacteria; phylum Bacillota; class Clostridia; order Lachnospirales; family Lachnospiraceae; genus SIG292. Next base: position 1,909 of record JAUNBT010000416.1, read on the forward strand.
TTCATCTTTTTACTGTTATTTTTGTAATTTATATTTGATATACAATAAGTTATTAGTCAAACAAATTATAAACCAGTGAATATACCTCACTTATTTATAGAAAAGACGAACGAAAAGTAAACACCTCTTATTATATTTTTTAGACTCTATAAGTAAGATAAGAGACCTGAACACAAAGATATAAAAAAAGGTGAATTATCGTATCTTTTTAAATAACTGAAAATCTGCCTGATGCTTTTGTAACTATGGTATTCTACAAGTTTGTTGTCTCCTTCCGGTTCGTCTTTCAAGGCTCTTGGCTTAT
>JAUNBT010000417.1 GCA_030526985.1 Lachnospiraceae bacterium
TTAAAAGCCATGGGAAGCAAAGGAGAAAGACAAACGATCAAAAAAAGTGTGATATCAGATTGATATAACGGCGGAGGCGTCAACTTGCTTCTTATGGTGGTCCTGATTATTCTAATCGTCATTTTATACATTAAATTTATTATGAGTGGAGCAGAATTACTTGTTTTAAAATATGCTATCCCAATCTTAAGTGTCGGATTGATGGACAGTGATAATGGAACCTTTGGAGTTGCAGTAAAGAAATTTTTTCAAGTAGGGTTTACGTGCTCGCTGCAGATTATACTGTTGCGGTTTGCAATTGCATTGTTACTTACCTTACATCCTATTTGGGCCATTGCATTTACATCTTTGGCAATCTCAACGCCGAAATTGATTCAGGAATTCTTATTTATGAGACCTGGAGGAAGTGGAATTGGAGGAAAAGTTCAAATGCTTACGAACATCAAACGAATGATTTCATAAAGGGGAGAACATGAATACACTAAATCAACTAATCAATGCGTTGCTTGTCTTGGTGAGTGCCGGCGGAGTCTTTCGCATAACAAAACTACTCATTGATATTTTAATGGATCCGGATGCAAAAGATGGTAATTTGAGACGGATTCGAAACGTTATCCTGTTTCTTATCTTATGTACTGTGATTACGGCATTAAAAACCACGGTGATGAAGTATTATCAATAAAAGGAGCGATGGAATGGAAGAGACGAGAGAAAAGTTATATACACCTTCTTATGTGAAGGCGGAGGCAGAATACTTTCCCGGATTTGGGAAAAAAGAATTACGATTAAGCTTATTGATGTCAAGTTTTGTTGTAGGAATTGGAATGATTCTATGGGTAATAACCGGTGACCTTGCCATGGTTGTATTAGCCGTACTGATTGGTGTTGCAGGGACAATCATTGTAAATACCAAAAATGCAGCCAATCTATCCATGGTTACGTTTGTTGTTTTGATGATTTATTTTTTGAAGGAACAACAGCGATTCCTATATCACTATATGGATGAATGGAGCTAGAAGGGAGAAGATATGATTGTATATGTAGCCTCACATATGAATGCGAATATATTTCAACATATACAGCATACATACGTAAAAATCTATGTAAAATGGGACTATGATTTGAGTGATTTTATCAAAGAAGAATACGCAAATCTGATTGCAATGCAACCGGAAAAAATCGTGATGGATGAAATGGCAATAAAAAATCAGGAAGCATTAGCATCATTCAAGGAGCTATTTCCTTCCGAGATTATTATCTTAAAATCAAAAGATAATGATAGAGACTATCCGTGTCGAACAATTACGCTAGAAAATAAGTCAAAAGATGACATAGTAGAAGAAGTTTTTTCTAACACGAAAAAACAAAGCATCATAAAAGACACTATGATTGGAATCATAGGGAAAGACATGGATGCTTGTTTTTCTTTTGCATTTCGATTAGCTTCTGCCTTTCACCAAGAGACTTTGGATGATATATGCTTAATCGAAGTAGGAACGAATTCCTATGTCAAAAACTATCAAGACGAATATGAGCTGGTAAGAGAAAAGGATTATTTTTTATATCAGGGAATTCCATTCATCTATAATGCAGCCTTGGAAAAGAAAATCAAGGTGTTTCTCTTTACCGAGGAAAGTGATAGAAACGTGGAGCGTTGGAAACGATGTGACTTTCCGCTACGCGTAAATAGCAATGAGATTTATTTTGAACAACAGACATATAGTATCGATGGAATTCATCAATTGATTTGTTCTGGCATTTTAAAAGAAGAACATGATGATATGTCAGAACATGATGATATGCCAAAAGACAAGCAAAATAAAATTACTATAAAAAAAGAAACGAACGTTAAAAAGAAGATTCGAACACCAAAAAATAAGGTGTTGTTTGAAAATAAAAAGATATTCATTCCGGTATTTGTATTGCTAATTTCTCTTGCATTTGTCGGAGTTTTAATCCATACGGATTCAAGGAAAAAGGAGCTAAAGAAATCTTTGCAGGAAGAGACAAAACAGACAACAGTAGAAAGTGTCATAAACCAAGAAACAACCCAAGAAGTGACCCAAGAAATGACGCAGGAGAAAACAACGAAAGAGACAGAGCAAACGACCCATCAGGTTACAAGTACAATTCCCAAAACGAGAAATGCGACAGCTGGGAGAAGGTCTACAACATCAAGATCGAAGACAGTTAAGAAGAAAGCGACAACA
>JAUNBT010000418.1 GCA_030526985.1 Lachnospiraceae bacterium
AAGACCCAATAAACCAGGCAACTCATAACAATTATGCATTTGAAGATTATGGTGAAAGTCTCTATCCGTATGGGTTTAAATGCAGATGGGTATTAGGAAAAATACATGAAGAGCAATACGATGATTTGACTTGGTATTTCAAAGTGGAGGTCGTAATAGAAAATGCATATGGAAATAAAATTGACGGAGTTGCGGAAGGAACAGTAAAAAGCGGTGTGGTCAAGTCGTTTTACGTGAATTATTGATAGCTGTTTATTAGAACCGAGGTAAAAACTTTAGGAAAACCATGTGAAATTAGATAATCAAGTGTCTTAAATTTAGAGAGATGATAATGGTAATACAGAAATGTTTAATATGAAAGGGGAAGGAAAATATGTGTAAAATTAAACAGTCACGAAAATGGTTAAGTTTAGTTGTGAGTATGGCGATGGTATTATCTATAGGAGTTTTTCTTACAGGGTGTGGCAATAGCGCTGAATCTCAAATTGAGGAAAAGGTAGAGGCAACGCTTGATGATGTTGCAAGTGGCGGAAAGGCGCTGACGGATAATATTAGTTTTGACAGCCTTAATAAAGTTGGAGTGGAGACAGATACATTTTTGGAAGCTTATCTAAAGGACTTCGATTATACTATTGAGGTAGGAAAGATAGGAGAAGAAGCTAAAGAGGCCACTGCGACAGTAACTGTTACAATGAAAAAATATGGAATATTTGGTGACAATCTGAACCTTGAAGCGGATGAAATGGTGGCGGCCAAAGACTTCCTAGATCTTACAAAGAAAAAGAGATATGAAAAAGCAGTCAATGATGTAACAAATGCAATTGATGCTACAACGCCGGAAGAAATTAAGATTGAATTTCAATTTGCTAAAGAAAAAGAAGAATGGGTTCCGTCTGAAGATGTTACGGTTTCAGTAATAAACGGGTTATTTCCAGAGGAAGATGTAGAAAAAGTTGATGCTGCTGTTTACAGATATATATGGAAATATGATGGAATGACAGCTGGTGAAGTTGTTGCCGAGATGAAAAAAGCGGGTCTTGCTATAGGAGAAATTCAAAATTATGATGAAAATACGGATCCAAATGGATTATTGGGGAGACCAAATCAGTACATAGAGAAAACAACTTTTAGAGATAATCGTATTTCTGATCCATATGATCTTGCGTATTATGATGATGGAACATTAGATAATGACTTTGGTGGGACGCTCGAAGTATTTGATTCCATCAAAGATAGAAAAACACGGCAGGAATATATTGAATCCGTAACGTCAACAACCGGCCTTGGTGCAACATATACATATGCCAGAGCAAATATGCTTTTACGTATGAGTTTTGATCTTACGCCAAGTGAAGCTGTTGAATATGAAAAAGAATTTTTACAGATGGATTAAATGGGTGTAGACAATAAAAGAAAATACTTTTTCCATGGCGAACTGTCTGGAAAAGAATAGGCCTAAAAGCCCACATGGGACTTGAGGATAACCTTGAGTCCCTTTATTTTACAGCAACACAACACATAAAATTCTTTCTGCAGTTTCATAATCTTCTGCTTTTGCAATTCAAAGTAGCAAAAATAATACTACAAAAGTATTGACCGTACGACATTTATGTGATAAAGTCAATGCAAAAGGAGAAGGATAATGAAGATGTATACTGTTAAAGAAATTGCGGATATGGTAAAAACCAATCCAGAGACGGTTCGAAGATGGATTCGCCAGGGCTATTTAAAAGCAGAGCAAGATTCACGAAGGAACGGATATATGGTGTCTGAGCGAATGCTAAAAGAGTTTTTGAAAGAACATCCTAAATATGAGGTAAATGCAAATCCTCTTTTAACAGCTTCAACACTAATCCCGTTTATTGGAACTGCATTGATTAGCGGATTAATAACAAGTAAAGCTCTTAAAAAGGAGACAGAAGAGATTGCGGAGACGCCTGTTTCTGAAGTTATAAAACTAATTGACGCCGAACTCAATGCCCGTACTGCATCAGTCAAGCGAAAGGAAGAGACTGTTGCACAACTACTTCAAGAGATAGAAGAGGAAAAGAACATTATTGCAAAAATAGAAATTTTACTTAACGATGTAAAACATAAGCCAGATAATCCGAAAGGCGAGGACGATTAAAAACAAATTATGGTTTTGCAAATTGAAGGAGTGTAGTTAATATGGTACGCACAACAGATTTAGAAGACA
>JAUNBT010000419.1 GCA_030526985.1 Lachnospiraceae bacterium
GGGCGTGTTTTGGTGAATGGAAAGGCGGCGAAGGCTTCTTTGAAGGTGAAGCCGGGTGATGTGATTGAGATTCAGTTTGGTACTAGGACTACGAAGGTAGAGGTGCTGGAATTGAAGGAGACCGTGAAGAAGGAAGAGGCAGAAAGCCTGTATAAATATTTGACAGACTAAAATAAATGTCAGTTGGATATGTGAGATTGTGCTGATTAGAATAGATGATTGGATTTAGGTTCAATAAGTTGGCGGCTATTCTTTTTTGAAATTTATAGTGATATCTTGATGGGGAATTTCATACAATTGGGTAAGAGAGAACAATTGGGGAGATTTTTTTGGAAGAGAGAAGGAATCAGCAGAGCCATGTGATTCATTTGACGGATCGGCAGTCTGGAACGGTGTCGGGAGTTTTGGATGTGGTTTCTTTTGATGATAAGGTGATTATTTTAAATACCCAATGCGGGAAGATAACGATCAAAGGAAGCAATTTATTGGTGAATCAGTTGAGCCTGGAAAAGGGAGAAGTGAGCATCGAGGGCAATGTGGATACACTCCTTTATTCGGAGGCGGGAAGAACCAAAGGAGAGAAAAAGGAGTCCTTATTGGGAAGGATGTTTCAATAAAGATGAGCAATTACATGATCCATGAGTTGCTCTTCTTTTTTTGCTCCCTTGCCAGTGGAGCGCTTCTTTCTTTTGTCTATGACTGGATTCGCTTTTTTCGAAAAATGATCCGCCATAGTTCTGTTGCGGTGGCAGTGACAGACTTTTGCTATTGGATTGGAGGAGCGCTTTTTCTGTTTGTCGTGTTCTATCAAAAAAATGATGGAATACTCAGATGGTATGCTTTTGTGGGTGTTGTTGGGGGAATGCTTGTCTATATTTTAGTGGTACGAGACAGGCTCGTCAATTTTCTTGTGAAAATGTTTTCTATCCCTATAAAATTAATAAAAAAACCGATAAAAAGGTTGATATTTGCATTTAGAAGATGTAGAATCATTTTATGTGGATTAAAAAGAGGAATAAGCAGTTTTTATAAGGCATTTTATAAGACTATTTATAAGACATCTTGGAAGAAGAGGTTGCATAAAAGTGAAAAAAAGTAGATCTTCAGTAAAGCAGAAGAAAAATAGAATCAGCATGATGGTCATTGCGGCAGTGGCAATTTTATTATTGAGTGGCCTTCTTGTTCAGGGAAACACGATAAAAAATCAGTTGGCAGTATATGATGCGCAGGAAGCTTCTATTCAGGAGCAGATCGATACCGAGAATAAGCGTACAGCTGAGATAGACCAGTTGAAGGAATATATGCAGACAGATGATTATGCGGAGGAAGTTGCCAGAGAGAAGCTGGGACTTGTGAAGGATAATGAGATTGTTTTCCAGGAGAAGGAAGAAGCCAGTAATTAGTGAGACGATTGTTCTTTGAGAGAAGGAAGTAGAAAGAAACCGGTAATAAAAAAATAGTAATTAATTGTAGAAGAAGTTGGAAAGTTTTTTGATGTTTCGGATTTGTTTTGACAAAGATTTCAAAGAGAATCCTCTATAATTCCCATTTAACAGCGATTGTGTTTGGATGGGGAGGGGGACATACATGCAAGAGTGGATTATTGCCATGCTCGTAATCAGTGGAATGTTGATTATACGGGACATGGCAAAAACTATTTTGGCGGGAAGAAATTTGTCCAATGGAGAAGTAAATGCACTTTATGAGGAGCATCCGCAGAAAGAACGGGTGGAGAAATATGCCAAATCTTTTCAAAAACTGGCTGAGACTTACTATGGGATGCCCTATCGGAAGGATTATTTAAGTAACGTTCAGGTGGAGAAGATTTTTCAGGAAGTGCATAGTCAAATGTGCAGAGAATGCCATCAGAGAGAGGTTTGTTGGAAACAGAAAGGGACACAGACTTACCATAATGTGTATCAATTGGTTCGTTCCATTGAGAGCGGTCAGGAGGAGTTGATTCGAAAATCCAAGGGTGAGTGGATGGGATATTGTGCCCGCTCCCAGCAGTTTTATCAGGAATTAAGCAAGGGGGTCTACCGGGAGAAGCAGAATCTGATTTGGAATAACCGGATGATTGAGAATCGCCTGGCGGTGGCGGGACAGTTGACTGAGATTTCTCACATGATGCAGATGGTGGCAGAGAATCTTTATGATATTGTGCAGCCGGAAGAGGAGTTTATTCAGGAACTAAAGA
>JAUNBT010000080.1 GCA_030526985.1 Lachnospiraceae bacterium
GTCGCAATCAATGATTTAACAAGCCCAAAGATGTTGGCACACTTGTTAAAATATGATTCCGCACAGGGCAAATATGCGTTAGCAGACAAGGTATCCGCTGGAGAAGATTCCATTACCGTTGATGGCAAAGAGATTAAAATCTATGCGAAAGCCAATCCAGAAGAGTTACCATGGGGCGATTTAGATGTAGATGTTGTACTTGAGTGTACAGGATTCTTCACATCTAAAGCAAAATCCGAAGCTCATATCAAAGCAGGTGCTAAGAAAGTTGTTATTTCTGCACCAGCAGGAAATGACCTTCCTACTATCGTTTACAGTGTTAATGAAGATACATTAACAAAAGAAGATACAGTTATTTCTGCAGCTTCCTGTACAACAAACTGCTTAGCACCTATGGCTGATACATTAAACAAATTGGCTAAGATTAAAAAAGGATATATGACAACAATCCATGCTTACACTGGAGATCAGATGACATTAGACGGACCTCAGAGAAAAGGCGATTTAAGAAGAGCACGTGCTGCTGCTGTTAATATCGTTCCTAACTCCACAGGTGCTGCAAAAGCAATCGGATTAGTTATTCCTGAGTTAAAGGGTGTATTAGACGGATGCGCTCAGCGTGTTCCTGTACCAACCGGTTCCTTAACACAGTTAATCGCAATCTGTGACGGAACAGTATCTGAAGATGATGTAAATGCTGCTATGAAAGCTGCAGCTTCTGCTTCTTTCGGATACACAGAGGAAGAGTTAGTATCTTCTGACATCGTTGGAATCACATACGGTTCTTTATTCGATGCAACTCAGACAAAAGTTATGGACATGGGCGATGGCACAACATTAGTTAAAGTTGTTTCCTGGTATGATAACGAGAATTCTTACACAAGCCAGATGGTAAGAACAATCAAATACTTCGCTGAGTTAGCATAATTGAAACGAAGGATAGAATTATAATTTCATTTAGATCCTAGAAGGGGTCCGGTCTTGTAGGTTAGACTATAGGGCCGGGACCTCTTTTTTATATGATAGGAATAAGAGACCGTAACTTCAGAAAGGAGCATAAACATGCTGAATAAAAAATCTGTAGATGATATTAATGTAAAAGGATTAAAAGTATTAGTGCGCTGTGATTTTAATGTACCATTAAAAGACGGAAAGATTACAGATGAGAATCGTTTAGTTGCTGCACTTCCTACGATTAAAAAATTAATCGCCGACGGCGGAAAAATCATTCTCTGCTCTCATTTAGGAAAACCAAAAGGAGAGCCAAAACCAGAGTTATCTTTAGCACCGGTTGCTGTTCGTTTAAGTGAACTTCTTGGACAGGAAGTAAAATTTGCAGCTGATGACAACGTAGTAGGTGACAATGCAAAAGCAGCTGTGGCTGCTATGAAAGATGGAGAAGTTGTACTTCTTGAGAATACCCGTTACAGAATCGAAGAAACAAAGAACGGCGAGGCATTCAGCAAAGATCTTGCAAGCCTTTGTGATGTATTTGTAAATGATGCATTCGGAACTGCACATAGAGCACATTGCTCTAACGTAGGTGTAACAGAGTATGTGGATACAGCTGTCGTAGGTTATTTAATGCAAAAGGAGATTGATTTCCTTGGCAATGCAGTAGAAAAACCGGTACGTCCTTTTGTTGCTATTTTAGGTGGTGCAAAAGTTGCAGACAAGCTGAATGTTATTTCTAACCTGCTTGAAAAATGTGACACTTTAATTATCGGCGGTGGTATGGCTTATACATTCTTAAAAGCACAGGGAAAAGAGATTGGAACTTCTCTTGTTGATGATACAAAGTTAGATTACTGTAAAGAGATGATTGAAAAAGCAGAGTCTCTCGGTAAAAAATTATTACTTCCTATTGATACCACAATTGCAAAAGAATTCCCGAATCCAATTGATGCCGAGATTGAGGTTTCCGTTGTTCCTTCTGATGCAATTCCGTCTGATATGATGGGATTAGATATTGGAACTGAGACTGCAAAAGCATATGCAGAGGCAGTGGCATCTGCAAAGACTGTTGTATGGAATGGACCAATGGGTGTATTTGAGAATCCAATCCTTGCAAAAGGAACGATTGCAGTTGCAAAAGCATTAGCTGATACAGAAGCTACAACAATTATTGGAGGCGGAGACTCTGCAGCCGCAGTAAATCAGTTGGGATTTGGTGATCAGATGAGCCATATTTCCACAGGTGGCGGAGCTTCCCTTGAATTCTTAGAAGGAAAAGAACTCCCAGGTGTTGCAGCAGCAAATGATAAATAAACAATAAAAGAAAGAAGGCAAATAATATGTCCAGAACAAAAATCGTAGCAGGAAACTGGAAGATGAACAAAACTCCAAGTGAGGCAGTTGCTTTAGTGAATGAATTGAAACCTTTAGTTGCAGGTGCAGACGCAGATGTTGTATTTTGTGTTCCAGCAATCAATATTACAAAGGTTGGAGAATTATTAGAGGGAACAGACATTGCATTAGGTGCTGAGAATGTTTATTTTGAAGATAAAGGCGCTTATACAGGAGAAACATCCCCTGCTATGTTAAAAGATGCAGGTGTTTCTTATGTTATCATCGGTCACTCAGAGAGAAGAGAATATTTCAAAGAGACAGATGAAGAGGTGAATAAGAAAGTATTAAAGGTATTTGAATATGATATGACTCCGATTATCTGTGTTGGAGAGACTTTAGCGCAGAGAGAGCAGGGAGTTACCATCGATTTGATTCGTCAGCAGGTTAAGATTGCACTCCTTGGTGTATCCAAAGAGCAGGCACAAAAAGCAGTAATCGCTTATGAGCCGGTATGGGCAATTGGAACAGGTAAAGTGGCTACAAAAGAACAGGCACAGGAAGTTTGCGCAGCAATTCGTGGCTGTGTTGCTGAAATTTATGATGATGCAACTGCAGCAGCAATTCGTATCCAGTACGGCGGAAGCGTAAAAGGTGCTAATGCGAAAGAAATCTTTGGAATGCCGGATATCGACGGTGGTCTGATTGGTGGATCTTCCTTAAATGATGACTTTGCAAAGATTGTAAATTACGACAAATAAGAGTTTTAAGAGAGGGCTGCTGCAGACAGACTGTTTTGCGGCAGCCTTTTTCAATGATATTGGAGGGGATAAAATGAAAAGAAAAAACTTGATTTTAGCGGCAGCATTTGTCCTTTTGGTTGCCGGCACTTTTTTTACAGGTTCCAAACAAGTTGAGGCGGCGAAAGCTAAAACCTATACAATATCGCCGAACAAAATTCCAGCAGAGGTAAAAAAATCTTCTGCCTATAACAGTAACACAAAGAATTGGCTTCAGCTTCAGTATTATTTAAAGAAATTGCAAAGTGGCGGCGGTAAGCTGGTCTTGAAAAAGGGAACCTATAAAATCAGCAATACACTTTATGTTCCTTCCAATACAACGATTGAATTGAAAGCAGGAGCTACGTTAAAAAAGATAAATAAAGCAAAAGGAAAAATCAAACCGGCAAAGAATATGTTTGTGCTTGTATCCTATAATAAGAAGGACAAAAAGAATGCTTCTTCTAAGTACAATGGTCCAAAGAATATTAAGTTCATCGGTCATGGAGAGACATCGGTGATTGATTTGGGGTATATTGAAGGTGCCCATGGAATCTCTGCTTCTCATAATCAGAATCTTACCTTTGAAAATATTACCTTCAAAGGGGAGAATGGCGGACACTATATTGAACTTGCAGGTGCCAAAAATGTTGTCATCAAAAATAACCGTTTCCTGGCAGCGAAGGACAGTACGAGAAGCAAATTATATAATAAAGAAGCAATCAATATAGATACAGCAGATTCCAATACAGGCGGTTTTACGCTTTCCTGGAGTAAAAAAGATCAGACACCGAATGTAAATATTTCGATTTATAATAATACATTTGACGGTGTGAACCGGGCAATCGGAACACATAAGTATTCCCAAAAGAAAGATGCCAAGGGAAAATACTCTGCCAGCTCAAAGAATGTGTATCATCAGAATATCACAATAAGAAGCAACACATTTAAAAACGTCTATGACAATGCAATTTTTATTATGAATTGGAAGGATACAACGATAGATTCTAACCAGTTTACAAAATTGGGGCTTAACAATAAGAGAAGTACCAATACGGCCCGCCATGCAATTGCCGGAGGCGGCGTAACCGGTATGACCATAACAAATAATAATTTTAGCCAGGTTGCAGGGAGTGTTGTATACTTTAGACGAACATCCAATAACGGTGGTGGCAGTCAGTATTATCCGGTTCTTGTTTATGTCACAGAGAGTGAATTGGAGAAGATGGTAAATAATACGGTAGCAGACTGTGAAAGAGATCCGTCCTATTATTCCTATGACATTTTAATGTTCAAGGGAGATGCGGATCGTACTTTAGAAGGCGCGTATGGTATGGATCTTTTGACAAAGGAAATACTAAGCGGAGTAAGATAGAAAAAGGAGATTAGAATGAGTAAGAAACCAACAGTTTTAATGATTTTAGATGGATATGGATTAAACGAGAAAGAAGAAGGAAACTCCATTTCCAGCGCAGATACCCATGTGATGGATCAGCTGATGAAAGAGTATCCTTTTGTAGAAGGTTATGCCAGTGGTATGGCAGTCGGACTTCCAGACGGACAGATGGGAAATTCCGAGGTAGGACATTTAAATATGGGTGCCGGAAGAATAGTATATCAGGAACTTACCAGAATTACAAAGGAAATCCAGGACGGTGTATTTTTTGACAATGATGCATTTAAAGCGGCAGTAGATAACTGTAAAAAGAATGATTCTGCCCTTCATTTATATGGACTTTTATCTGATGGAGGCGTTCACAGCCATAATACCCATCTTTATGCACTTTTAGAGCTTGCAAAAAAAGCAGGTCTTTCCAAAGTATTTGTACACTGTTTCTTAGATGGTCGTGATACTGCACCGACATCCGGGCAGGGATTTGTACAGGCATTACAGGATAAGATTGACGAAATCGGTGTAGGAAAGATTGCTACCGTCGAGGGACGTTATTATGTAATGGATAGAGATAACCGCTGGGATCGTGTGGAGAAAGCCTATAATGCCCTTGTTATGGGAGAAGGTGTTCTTGCTGAGGACGCTGTAAAAGCAGTGGGTGATTCCTATGCAAATGACATTAACGACGAGTTCGTTCTGCCTACTGTTATCTGTGAGGATGGAAAACCGGTTGGAACCATCAATGCAAATGATTCCATCATTTTCTTTAATTTCAGACCAGATCGTGCAAGAGAAATTACGAGAGCTATGTGCGAAAATAATTTTGAGCATTTTACAAGAGGAAAAGGCTTTTTGCCACTTACTTACGTATGCTTTACCGAGTATGATGCGACAATTCCGAATAAAATTGTTGCCTTCCACAAGGTTGAGATTACAAACACATTTGGTGAGTTTTTAGCTGCCAATGGCAAAAAACAGCTTCGTCTTGCTGAGACAGAAAAATATGCCCATGTCACATTTTTCTTCAATGGCGGTGTGGAAGTGCCGAATGAAGGAGAGGAACGTATTCTTGTAAAATCTCCATCTGTTGCAACTTACGATCTGCAGCCTGAGATGAGCGCATTAGAAGTTGGTGATAAGTTAGTCGATGCAATCAAGTCAGACAAATACGATGTGATTATTGTGAACTTCGCTAATCCGGATATGGTCGGACACACTGGAATTATGGATGCAGCAGTGAAAGCAATTGAGACTGTAAATGGTTGTGTTGAGAGAGCGGTTGAGGCAATCAAGGAAGTGGATGGACAGATGTTTATCTGTGCTGACCATGGAAATGCAGAGCAGTTAGTAGACTATGAAACAAAAGCTCCATTTACTGCCCATACAACGAATCCAGTACCGTTTATTCTTGTAAACTATGATCCAGCGTATACATTGAGAGAGAACGGCTGCCTTGCAGATATTGCGCCAACATTGATCGAGATGATGGGAATGGAACAGCCTTCAGAGATGACAGGAAAATCACTTTTGATAAAAAATAATGAGTGAATGAAGAAAATACAGATATAGTCAAAAAAAGATATTGTTATAGATAGAATTATCCATAGTATAGAAAAGCAGCCTTCTTTGATATAGGGGCTGCTTTTTGTGTCATAAGACGACAAGCAGAAATAATAAAACTTATACTTGAAAAAGAATATGCAAAATGCAATAGACGATATATTTACAAATGTAAAAATAAAGTGAATAAAAAGTGTATTTTTGGTGTTAAAACCAATCAAAAAGTTAAAAATGTAAAAATAAATGAATATTTTGTATTGACATTATCTGACCTGTTTTGTATAATAGAGTTAACATAAAAGAAGGGGAATGAAAAGATGAAAAAAGTCGTAGATGATGTTCGCCTGATGATTAAAGTTTGCGACCTTTACTATAATCAGAATTTAGGTCAGGCAAAAATTGCAGAAGAATTAAGGATATCAAGACCGACTGTTTCCCGCCTTTTATCTACTGCGAGAGAGCAGGAGATTGTAAAGATTACAGTCTCTGATTTAGACACTATTCGCTACTGGGAGTTAGAACGAAGGCTTAAGGAGATGTATCATTTAAAAGATGCTATGATTGTGGATTCGAAGGCGACAGGAGAAGAGTTGAAGGAATCACTTGGATGGGCTGCCGGAAGATATTTAGAATATAACATTAAGGATGGATATACGGTTGGTGTGTCTATGGGTTCGACACTCTATCAGGTAGTATCGCATATTACACAGCCTCAGGCGAAGAATGTCACTTTTGTTCCGTTGATTGGCGGTCTCGGACAACTTCGGATGGAACTTCACTCGAACAATTTAGCTGAGAGTTTATCCCGGATTTATGAGGGCAGTTTTGTTCCGCTTTATGCACCAGCCAGAGTATCAAGCGCAGCAGTGCGGGCCGAATTTATGAGAGAAGAAAGCATGGCAGCTGCACTTGGATTAGAGAGCAGGCTTGACATGGCTATTGTAGGGATTGGATATCCGAATGAGCAGTCTTCCATTAAGGCAACTGGATATTTTGAAGAGAATGAGATGGAATCGCTGATTGAGAGGAAGGTCGCAGGTGAGATTTGTATGCAATTTTATGATGAATCCGGTGACGCAGCTCCATACAGGAATGATAATAATGTAATTGGTATGGAACTGAATAAATTACGCAAAGTACCCTGTTCTATTGGTATTGCCGGCGGTATAGAGAAGCTGAAGGCATTAAAAGGTGCCATGCAGGGCCATTATATTAATATATTGATCACAGATTTTCAATGCGCACAAGCATTAATTCAAGGAGGTAAGTTTTATGAATGAAATTTTGAACATGACCATCAATGAGATGCCACAGACGGAATTTGACTGTTCCTGCGGTCGTCACCATAACTTCAGCGTGAAGGATATGTCAATTCGAAAAGGGGCGATTGAAGATCTGCCTAAGATGGCGGAGCCTTTTAAAGACGGTAAAATCCTCGTAGTATTTGATAACAATACATATAAGGTGGCCGGCAAGAAGGCAGTTGAGCTGTTGAAGGAGAATGGATTCAATGTGAAAGAATTATTATTTGACTGCGGAGATGACATTTTAATTCCAGACGAGAAGACACTTGGAAGAATTGTACAGGAGCAGGATTTGGATGTGAAGCTGATGATTGCAGTTGGATCCGGTGTCATCAATGATTCTGTTAAGTTTGTAACTTCTCGTTCCGGATTGCCTTATATTATTGTTGCAACGGCACCTTCTATGGATGGATATGTGGCAGACGGTGCTCCAATCATTTCCCATGGATATAAGTTCTCTCCTCAGGCACATCTTACGTATGGTTTGATCGGAGATACCGATATTTTACAGACAGCACCACAGGATTTGATTCAGGCAGGATTTGGTGATGTGGTTGGTAAGATTACAGCTCTTGCAGACTGGGATTTGTCTGTAAAGGCCAATGGAGATTACCGCTGTGATACTTGTGTTACACTGGTGCAGAGAGCATTAGATCAGTGTTTTGCCAAAGCAACTGGATTAAAGACAAGGGATGCGGATTCTTTACAGGCACTTTTAGAGGCACTTACTATGACCGGTGTGGCCATGGCATTGGTTAACATTTCCCGTCCGGCATCTGGAGCAGAGCATATGCTGTCCCATTTCTGGGAGATGGATTACATTGCACGGGGTCTGAATCCGAACCATCATGGTATTCAGGTTGGCGTGGCTACCCCGGTTATTGCCCGTTTCTTTGAAGAATTAGAGGATATTTTACCGGAAGGAACAAAGGAACTTTGCCCATCCCATGAAGAGATTGAAGCACTTCTTGCAAGCGCCGGTGCACCGACTAGCCCGAAAGAGATTGGTATCGACAGAGAGCTGTTCAAGAACAGTCTTTTAGAAGGATATAAAGTACGTCCACGTTACTCTATTATGCAGTTCGCAAAGGAAAAAGGACGTTTAGAAGAAGTTGCAGAGAAAATCACAAAGGAAATCTACGGTTAAGAGGTGTACTTATGTTAAAGAAAGAGGAAGCATTAGACGGCGTGAAATTATTTGTCTTAGACATGGATGGAACCGTATATCTTGGTGACCAGTTGATTGAAGGGTCTCTTGATTTCATTAATGAAGTAAGAGATGCTGATGATAGAGATTTTATTTTCTTTACCAACAATGCATCCCGTGTGCCTTCGGTTTATGTGGAGAAGCTTCATAAGTTAGGACTTGATGTGGATGAGAGTAAGGTCGTGACAGCCGGAGATGTATGTGCAGAGTTTTTAAAAGTAAATTATCCGGGAGCGAAGGTCTATCTTAACGGAACGCCGGTTTTAGAAGAAAACTGGAAGAAGAAAGGAATCCAACTTGTTGAGGAAGACCCAGATGTTGCTGTACAGAGCTTTGATACAACACTCACCTATCATAAATTAGACCGTATCTGCCATTATGTGAGAAATGGAGTTCCTTTTATTGCAACTCATATGGATACCAATTGTCCGACTGAGTATGGTTTTATGCCGGACTGCGGTGCCATGTGCAGCCTGATTGCAGATTCTACTGGAGTAAAGCCTCGTTTTCTTGGAAAACCATGGAAAGAGACGGTGGATATGATTACAGAGATTACTGGATATAAACCGGAAGAGATGGCATTTGTCGGAGACCGTCTGTATACAGATGTTGCGACAGGTGTGAAGAACGGAGCAAAAGGATTTTTAGTGCTGACAGGTGAGGCGGATATGCAGACCGTTGCCGAATCGGATGTGGAGCCGACCTGTATCTATGATTCTTTAAATGAAATGAGAAAATATTTGTAAAATAGGAGGATACAACTATGAAGATCGTATTTGGATGTGACCCGAATGCAGAGACATTTAAACAACAGCTTATGGAGTATGTAAAAGGCCTTGGACATGAGGTGGAAGATTACGGCAGCGAAGACCCGATTTATGCAAATACAGCATTTCAGGTTGCTGAGGATGTTGCAGCAGGAAAATTTGACAGAGGAATTTTAGTATGCGGAACCGGTATTGGTGTTTCCATTGCTGCAAATAAAGTAAAAGGCGCTTATGCAGCATGTATCCATGATGTATATCAGGCACAGAGAGCAGAACTTTCCAACCATGCAAACATTATTACAATGGGTTCCCAGGTAATCGGAATTGAACTTGCAAAATGTATGGTAAAAGAATATCTTTCCTGTACCTTTGATCCAAATGGAAGATCTGGAGCCAAAGTTGCAAGAATTACAGAGTACGAAAACGAATAAACAGTTAGGCGTAAGCCAGAATCGAGGATATAGAATATGAAGTTTTTTATTGATACAGCAAATGTGGAAGATATTAAAAAAGCAAATGATATGGGCGTAATCTGTGGAGTTACCACCAATCCTTCTCTGATTGCAAAAGAAGGAAGAGATTTCGCAGAAGTAATTAAAGAGATTACTTCTATTGTAGACGGACCAATCAGCGGTGAAGTAAAGGCGACGACAGAAGATGCAGAGGGCATGATCAAAGAAGGCCGTGAAATTGCAGCAATTCATCCGAACATGGTTGTAAAAATTCCGATGACAGTAGAAGGATTAAAAGCATGCAAAACTTTGAGCAGCGAGGGAATCAAGACAAATGTGACTCTGATTTTTAGTGCAAACCAGGCACTTCTTGCTGCAAGAGCAGGAGCAACCTATGTTTCTCCATTTTTAGGCCGTTTAGACGACATCAATGTCAGAGGTGTTGATTTGATTCGTGAGATTGCAGATATTTTTGATATTGCTGGACTTGACACGGAAATCATCGCTGCCAGCGTGAGAAATCCAATTCATGTAACAGACTGTGCATTAGCAGGTGCAGATATTGCAACTGTTCCATACAAAGTAATTGAGACAATGACAAAACATCCGCTTACTGACGCAGGTATTGAGAAATTTAAAGCTGACTATATCGCAGTATTCGGAGAATAAAAGACAGGAGGCAAAAAACATGAACAAGCTGGAGCTTCAAAAAACAGCCAATGAAGTCCGGAAAGGGATTTTGACCGGAGTACATGCGGCGAAGGCAGGACATCCGGGTGGTTCCTTATCGGCGGCAGAGATGTTTACCTATTTATATTTTGAAGAGATGAACATTGATCCGAAGAATCCGCAGGACCCAGATAGAGACAGATTTGTTTTATCCAAAGGACATACAGCACCGGGACTTTATGCAGCCCTTGCATGCAGAGGATATTTTCCAAAAGAAGATCTTTTGACTCTTCGTCATATTGGATCTCACTTACAGGGACATCCTTGTGTTGCCCATACACCGGGCATTGATATGTCCAGCGGCTCTTTGGGACAGGGGATTTCCGCGGCAGTGGGAATGGCTCTCTCAGCAAAGATGAGAAAGAAAGATTACCGTGTATATACCTTACTTGGCGATGGTGAAATTCAGGAAGGTCAGGTATGGGAGGCAGCCATGTTTGCCGGTCATAGAAAGTTAGATAATCTGGTAGTTATTGTAGATAATAATGGACTTCAGATTGATGGACGTGTGGCAGATGTTTGCAGCCCTTATCCAATCGACAGCAAATTTGAAGCATTTGGATTCCATGTTATCAACGTGGAAGATGGCAATGATTTTGATCAGATTGACAAAGCGATGAAGGAAGCAAGAACAGTGAAAGGACAGCCAACTGCCATTGTTATGAAGACAATCAAAGGAAAAGGCGTATCCTTTATGGAAGATCAGGCATCCTGGCATGGAACAGCACCGAATGACGAACAGTATAAAATAGCAATGGAAGAATTAGATAAAGTGGAGGAAGGGTTATGTCAGCAGTGAAAAAAACAGCTACAAGAGAAAGCTACGGAAATGCCCTTGTAGAACTGGGAAAAGAACATGATAATCTGGTTGTTCTGGATGCAGACCTTGCGGCGGCAACCAAGACAGGCATTTTCAAAAAAGAATTTCCGGACCGCCACATTGACTGCGGTATTGCAGAGTCCAATATGATGGGCATTGCAGCAGGATTAGCTTCAACAGGAATGGTACCATTTGCAAGTACCTTTGCCATGTTTGCGGCAGGAAGAGCATTTGAACAGATTCGCAATTCCATCGGATATCCGCATTTGAATGTAAAAATCGGAGCTACTCACGCAGGGATCTCTGTAGGAGAAGACGGTGCGACACATCAATGTAACGAAGATATTGCTCTGATGCGCACGATTCCGGGAATGACAATTATCAATCCGGCAGATGATGTAGAAGCAAGAGCGGCAGTAAAGGCAGCTTATGAGATGGATGGACCGGTTTATATGCGGTTTGGACGTTTAGCAGTGCCTGTGATTAATGATAATCCGGATTATAAATTTGAAATTGGCAAAGGTGTATTGCTAAAAGATGGAAAAGATGTTACGATAGTAGCAACAGGACTTTGTGTCAATTCTGCTTTAGAAGCAGCTGAATTACTTGCAGCAGATGGCATTGATGCACAGGTCATTAATATTCATACCATCAAGCCAATTGATAAAGAGATTCTTATTGCAGCGGCAAAGAAGACAGGAAAGATTGTGACGGTAGAAGAACATTCCATCATTGGTGGCCTTGGCGGCGCAGTGGCAGAAGTATTGAGTGAGAATGCACCGGCACTTTTAAAACGAATTGGAATCAAAGATGTATACGGCGAGTCTGGTCCGGCTGTGGCACTTCTTGAGAAGTATGGTCTGGACGGTAAAGGGGTTTACGGCTCGGTTAAAGAGTTCATAAAATAAACAAAAAGGAATAGGAGAAAGGAGTTACAAAATGGCAAAATATTTAATGGGTATCGACGCAGGAACTGGTAGTGTGAGGGTTGCACTCTATGATTATCGTGGACAAAATCGTGCATATCACATCGAGGATTACGCAACCACTTATCCGAAAAACGGATGGGCAGAGCAGGACGACAAAGGCTGGTGGGCTGCTATTACAAAAGCAATTCCAGAGTGTATGAAAAAAGCCGGTATTGGACCGGAGAGTGTAGTGGCAATCACTTGTGATGCAACAACAAATACACTGGTATTCTTAGATGAGAATGGAGATTCTGTTCGTCCACCAATTCTCTGGATGGACGTTCGTGCGACAGAGGAGGCTGCTTTTATCGATGAAATCAGAGCAGATTATGAAGCAACCAGATTTTACAAACCAAGCTTCCGTGCAGACACTTTAATTCCAAAGTGTATGTGGCTGAAGAAG
>JAUNBT010000420.1 GCA_030526985.1 Lachnospiraceae bacterium
TTGGTCCTATATCTGGATTCTCTGCCACAATGTATGGAATCATATAATAGGAAAAATATTTAATTACACCGCCCACAATCGTAAAATACCATAATGTTTTTATGACAGAGCATACCAACATTGTCCATGATACCTTCAACCATTTTCGAATCCGAAGAAGGTATAAAAAGCGCTGCATCGTCACACGCTCATAAGTACGGCCTTCCAAAAAAATTCTTCGGGAAACAACCTGATACATATTCTCAAGAAATGCCCAGATTCCGACTGTTCCAATCATACTGATAAAAATCAAAAGAACTGAGATTGCACTCTCAGAGTGAAAAATGGAAGTAAGACCGGAAGCCAGCTTTACATAAATTGTTCCGGAGGTCATCGTGTTAACCAGCCCTGCCAGTATTCCCCTGCTTCTTCCAAGAACATTATTCTCTTTTTCTTTTGATGATTCTACTTCATCCTCTACAATCTCATCTGCTAACTGCTTTCCGCCCTCGCTGTCTCCGGCAATCATTTTTTCCAGCACATCCATAGCACCTTTGCTGCCTTCTGTAATACCATTCTCCACTGTTACTTCTTCCTCTTTGCCCGATGTCTCGACTTCTACAGTGGAACCATTCTTACCTTTCACAAGGAAATTAGTAGAAGAATCAAATTCGGAACCAACAAACATTCCAATCAGACATGCAACAACAAAAATAATATAATGCCGTTTCAGAACAGCCTTGGCCCGCTTCTTCATTTCTTTTCTAGTCGTCATTCTATTCTCCTCTTCTGTAATATTAAACCTGTCAATTTCTATTTCTGTACACAACGACAATTTTATCATTTCCTTCGTTTTAATTCAAGTTCTTTGTATTTTTATATCTTCTTTCCTGCGATTTCAGTTTAAAAGATTTGAATTGTATCTATGATAACAGATAAGCTCTTCCTTCTTTTAAATACTCACGAGGGTCAAATACAGAGGCATTATGATACAGTACTTTTCTTACCCCTGCTGTCATTGCAAGTCTTAAATCCGAGTCAATATTAATCTTACAAACGGCTGATTTTGCCGCTTTTCTCAGCATATCCTCCGGAATACCGATGGCATCTGCTAAGTTTCCACCATTTTCCTGAATAATCTTCACATATTCCTGGGAGACGGAGGAGGCTCCGTAGAGTACGATTGGATATCCTGGAATTCGTCTGGATATTTCCTCTAAAATGTCGAACCGAAGCTGCGGCTTTTGTCCCGGTTTAAACTTAAAGGCTCCATGGCTTGTTCCAATTGCAATAGCCAGGGAATCAACTCCGGTCCGGCTTACAAACTCTTCTACTTCATCCGGGTGAGTATAAGTAGCATCTGCATCACTTACTTTGACATCGTCCTCCACACCAGCTAACTGCCCTAATTCTCCTTCTACAACCACACCTTTTTCGTGGGCATATTCTACTACTTTTCGGGTCAGTTCGATATTTTCATCAAAAGGATAATGGGAGCCGTCAATCATAACAGAGGTAAATCCTCCATCGATGCATGCTTTGCAAATATCAAAATCTGCACCATGATCCAAATGAAGTGCAATTGGAATATCATTCTCTATCAGGGCTGCTTCCACTAATTTTACAAGATAGCTGTGATTTGCATATTTTCTTGCCCCGGCAGATACCTGCAGAATCAGTGGAGAATGGAGTTCCCCTGCTGCCTCTGTGATTCCCTGCACAATTTCCATATTATTTACATTGAATGCTCCGATTGCATAACCGCCATCGTAAGCTTTTTTAAACATTTCTGTCGTTGTCACTAATGCCATTTTTTCTCTCCTTTATCTTACAAGAAAATCTGCGATTCCGTTTTCATCTTCTGTAATCCGAATAGCACCAGCTGTCAACGGTCTTACATAAGCAAGAAAATCATCACTCACATCAGAGCCTTCTTTTGTAATCCATTCAGGTGGTACTGTTTTTTCTTCATTACAGATTTGATCTACATCCTTCAGTTCACATTCCATTTTATAAGGGACATCGCTTTTTCTTGTAAATGCTGCCATCTTCCCTGTTTCACCCTGTATTGCAGACGCTGCTGCAAATCTTCCGGCCAACACAGCTTCTTCCTGATCTGTTTTGGAAATTAAAGCTGCTGAACACCTCTGGCAGACATTCAATTCGATTGCACGGGTTTTGACATCCATCCGGCATGTCTTCCCATAATCTCTACA
>JAUNBT010000081.1 GCA_030526985.1 Lachnospiraceae bacterium
CTCTTTTGCCGCATCCTCCAATTGTTTTTTCGCCTCAGTTTCATCGAAATATTGTAAAAGAAGGCTGTATACAAAGTCAAGGTCTAATTTTTCATTTGACCCCCAAAGAACGGCCAGCATATATAACAGTTCCTTCGAAAGTGCTTCGTCTTTTTTCGCAATCGTTTGGAAATGCTTTCTCTCTTCTTTTCCAATCTTTTGATCTGCAAAATGATATAAAATCTCCATAGAAAGAAAAATCAAACTAGAATCGCACGGAATCAGACTAATATCGACTCCATCTTCGTAAAATGATTTAAAATCCCCCAGACTGTATCCATCCCAAAGCTTTTTCGGACAGCTGATTCCTGTCACACCATGATTTTTTAGAGCCTGATTCGTCTTTTCCAAAAATAGCAGATCTTCTTTTTCCAGCACTGCCTGTTTTGTTTTCGAAATCGCCTCTTTCTCTTTCTTTTGTTCCTTTTTATCCTGAGAATTCGTTATTTTTAATGCAAATCGAATCCATTCCTTTGGAGAAAGAGCATAGAATTCTTTTTTTCTTGCAGATAAAAGATTCAAATAGCGTTCAAGAGCCAGCGTTTCCAGTGCTTTTTCACAAAAATCTGCTCTCGCATCGTCTGATTGCTTAAAAAAGGAGATTCCAATTAACTGTCTTGGACTCATCTTTTCCACAATCGGAGATAAAAGTGCTGTGTAGTAATCAGAAAGCGCTGTTTTAACCTGTTCTTCCATGGAAAGCTTTTCCCCTAAAAACAAAAGCTTTTTCACATCATATTCCTGTTCTTTTCCTGATTTATCTTTGTATTTATCCCGCAGCTGCATTTTGGGAGACAAATCCGGCAAAAGTTCGGGATAATCCTTTTGAAACAGGGAAATGGCCAAATCCATCACAAACTGGCAGATGACAGGCTCTAAATCAGAGAAATCCATCTGATCTGTAATTGCAAAGAAATCATTCAGATTTTGTGCCTTTTTTAAAACCTTTTCCACATCCTTTTGTTTCAAGGATAAAAACACCTTCCCGTCCGCCTGCTTTCCAAGTGCTTCGATTTCTTGTCTTTTTGCCCTTGATTTTGCTTTCTGATACAGTTGATACGCTGATTGGGCTACATAATAGCGGTAGTCCTCCTCCTTTAAAAAACTCTCATGATTTTTGATTGCCTCTTCTAACTGGACTTTACTTTCGATTGGCTGATAAAGGACTGTCTTCGTAAAGCTGTCATTTTGTTCATTCTCTTTTAAAAGCTGTTCATAGACGCTATGATTCTTCTTACAAATCCTGTCTAAAATCGGGTCAAACTTTTCACTTTGACTTTTGTAGAAATAACGAAGCATCCTGTTTAAAGCGTCATAGGCAAGTTCTTTCGTTTTTCCGCCGGCTCCGGTAAGCAACAGATTCGTATAATTAAGTAGTTCCTCTTCTTCCATTGCATGGAAATCCAAATCCCTTGTTGCATCTTTCAATGCCGGAAGGAGGC
Source organism: Lachnospiraceae bacterium (assembly GCA_030526985.1). Taxonomy (GTDB): domain Bacteria; phylum Bacillota; class Clostridia; order Lachnospirales; family Lachnospiraceae; genus SIG292. Next base: position 1,482 of record JAUNBT010000081.1, read on the forward strand.
TTTCATCTTTTCTTGCCCAGTACATCAGTCGTTCTACACCGGTAAAATAGGCCGCCTTATCTGATGCTTTCGAAGCCTCTTGCGCCATGAAAACAAAAATACATTTTTCCAGCTGATTTCTTTTATCCGAAAGTTTATGAAGGAATGCGTCTAAAGCTTCCATCAGTTTTTCAAAAGAAGAATCCTTCTTTAAAAAAGCATCTGCAAGCTTTTTGTAAAACTCTTTTTCCAGCAAAGCATATTCCTTTTTCGAGCTGCCTGTACCATTTAGTGCAAAGACGGGACTGCCTCCCTCTCTTCGAAAAAGAAAATGGGCTTCCTGACTGTCGCCTTTTACATAAGAAACGTAATCTGCCTCCCTCCGCAATGATTTCGGTATCATATAATGAATTAAAATCATCATCTGGCGGGAAAAGGTGGCAAATTCCTCCGGACTTTTTCCGGGAGCAGTAATCGAAAGCGGTTTTTCTCCTGCCAAAAGACATCGATACACTGCACAAAAGAGTTCTTCGAAACGACGGGAAAGTCCCAATTCTTCTAATATTTTTAAGGCAATCTCCCTCCCACCATTTTTTCCTGCTTCCTTCTTTTCAAAGACAGCCAGCTCCTGCTCTCCCGTCCATTCCTTTTTAAATTCAAAGGGGATAAGATAATCTTCCGGGGCAAGACTTTTTTCTTCTTTCAGGCTGTAAATGTGTACAAATTTATTATTTCTTTTATCAGCACCGGAAGCACACGGAGTCGCTCCGCTCCGGATGTAACCTGGCAAATCCTCGCTGTAGGAAAAACGCTCAATTGTAAGTGACTCTTCTTCTCTTACAACTTCACTTCTAGCTCCCTGATTCTCTATGATTCTCATATAAGCCCGGTCACTTTCTATGGAAGCCGCCACAATTCCCAATCCAACTTTATTGCCGGAAAGACTGTTGGTCGACCATGTATAATAATGCTGCTGCCACTGATTCATCTTAAATCCATCCCCTTTCCTGCATCTGCTTCATCAAAAGCCATAAAAATGGCTCTTCCACCCGGATTGGCCGGATGGGACTGACAGCTCTTGTAATCATTGCCTGCTGGTATTCCTCCTGTCTTGTCTCACATCCCAAAGCAGAAATACAAAACAGGGCACTTCCTTTATATTCTCCTACATTTCTCTGGAGATGGTATACCTTCTCCTCAAAAACATGTTCCAGTATTTTTTGTCTGACGACGTGATGATCCATATCCATCCAGCCATTTTTCAAATCTGGACGTTCAAATAGCAGACTGGATGCCGGAATCTCCCGAAATTCCTCTAATTCTGAGAGCTGGTCACATTTTGCAACAGTAAGTGCGATATATTTATTGCCTAATTCACTGTCACCAATTCCCATTCGAAGAGAATCTAATATGGTTTCCGGATTTCTCTCATAGTTCAGATTCTCATCCTCTTCTTCGAAAGATGTCCCAAAATCCAACCAGACCGGCTGAGAACCCCGCATTTTATTATCCCGCTGCATGGCTGCCTGCTCGGCAGGACTTAAAAGACGCATGGAGGATAAAATCTTTTTCTCATCTACCGTCGTTTTGAGGGGAATGGGCTGTCTGAGAAACATCTGGGACGGATCCACAAAAAAGATAATTCCATCTACATGACGGGCAAAAATTGTCTTTCCGCTTCCCGCTTCATTCCGAATTGTCTCACCTGCCACATCATAAAAAGTGACAAGAAACGTGCGGTTTTCTTTCTCTAATTTTAAGTTCATCTCAAGATAAACCGGCTGCTGAAAAGATTTGTTCGTTGGATCCGGACATATCTGATCTTTAAAAAGCTTTTGAGAAATTCGTTCCATCTTAATCTTCTCTGGATCTAAAGGATTGCCATGGGCATTTCTCACGGTCATGTTGGCTTTATTTAAAATTCGAAACCCATTCATCATAAGACTTGCCATAAAAACTGTCTTTCCCGTGGCCACACTTCCGGCTAATCCAATGGAAATCATATCATAGCGAAAGAAGTTCTGGGGAAGAATATTGTGACAATGAGGGCAGGCCATGGTGTTCGATACCACAATCATAGAATCCTCCCGGATCGTTAAAACATAACCCTGACTTTGTTCATCAAATGTTTTCTCTATGGGAACCATTCCGGTCTCTTCTAATTCCTCATTGGCTTCTGCAATCATTTCATTCGTGATAATAATACGGTTGGTCTCTAATACATTCTGACTATTGCCCATATTTTCCCAGAATCTGGCGTATTTTTCATCCTCACGGGGAGAAATCAGGTCATTTAAAATCGGAGAATGCAGCCTTATCTCATGATCCCGAATTAAAATATCCGCTTCCTCATTGGAGATTTCCCTGAAACAGCAGGGACATTTTTTTCTAATCATTGGGTGTTCCATCTTGCTCCTCCTTTTATATACCCCTGATAGCCATAAGACCGATCTCGTGCTTCGATCCTAAGACAATATAGTACTGTTGTCCGCCCTTAATCGTCGCTTTCTGGGTGCGATCTCCCTGATCTCTTGCAGTTCCCTCTTTGCGAATCTCAAAAGGTGTTTTTCTCGACCTTAATATCAATTCATTCTCATCAAAGGTTGCCCAGATTTCAAGACCAGCCTCGTCAATTCGATAGCTGTAATCTTCCCCCTGTGCATTTCTTCCTATCATAATGATATCTCCGATAGAAAAAATACCACCCCGCCTTTTTCCATCATTTTCAAAGCAGGATCTTCCCCCAATGGCATTTCCATGGGTCACGATTACATCCAGATAAAACTTCTTATTTTCCTGCTCCTCCCGGATATGGACGTCTAACTCTTTTCGTTTATTCTGCAAATCGACTTCTTCTTTCATCCTGTCGACCTGATAATCCATAATATATTCCTGTTTTTTAAAATTGCCATAATAATATGCCGCTACCGCTCCCGTACCGACGATAACCAGGATAATTAATATTACCATCCCACTCTTTCTCCTTTCGTATCATCAAACCTGTGTTCATAAGTATAGCACAATTTCCTTTAAAAGAAAATCTTCGGGTTTACTTGGATTTACCACCTTCTGTTTGACCTTTATCGACAAATCATCTATAATGAATTTATATTTCGGAAAGCCATGCAGATTCTTGTACTTTCTGTCTTAACAAGCACAAGGAAAGGAGCACATTATGCACTATTTTATAATAAATCCAAAATCCCAGTCCGGTCATGCCTACTCTTTGTGGAAAGAAGTTCAAAGAACGATAGAAAAGAAATCGACTTCTCTTACCTATCGCTATGTATATACCCGATATCCCGGTCATATGACAGAGATTGTAAAACGACTGACTTCCTCTAAAACACCAAAACATATTATTATAATTGGCGGCGACGGAAGTTTTAATGAAGCGGTAAATGGTCTTCAAAATCCCAAGATTCACTGTCTTTCTTTTCTCCCGGCCGGATCTGGAAACGATTTGGGACGAAGCCTAGGATTTCCAAAAGAAATTCCCACTTTACTTGCCAGAATTCTCCCCGCTGATTTTAAAAAGTCCGTTGATTTTAAAGAGCCCTCCGTTTCCACTGACCCAAAAAAACTTGATTTAGGTGTCATTTCCTGGAAAACGGCTTTAGAATGCCACGACTCTTCAAACTGCCGTTCCTTTGCAGTAAGTAGTGGAATTGGCTTTGATGCGGCAATCTGTGAAGAAATCAATACTTCCAGATTAAAAGGATTTTTTAACCGTTTTCATGCAGGAAAGCTCGCCTATTTGATGATCGGAATCAAACAGCTGCTTGTATGGAAGCCTCAGACTGCACTTCTTTATATCGATGACGCAAAGGTTCCAATCCGGCTCTCTTCCTTTCTGTTTTTGAGTGCCCACATTCATCCTTTTGAGGGAGGCGGATTTCCCTTTTGTCCCGATGCAGATTACGAAGACGGTTTCCTGGATTTATGTGTTGTATCCGGGATCAACCGGTTTCGGGCCTTTCCTTTAATTCCTTTTGCAAAACAGGGTCGTCATATTGGAAAGAAGGGAGTCCACTCTTTCCGCTGTAAAAAAATGCGAATTGTATTAAAATCTCCTCTTCCTGTTCACACCGATGGGGAAATTCCCTGCCATAGCAGATTCCTATTCATTAAACAGACAAAAACCGGATATTATTTTAAATAAAGACTCATAACACAAAAAACAGCGATTCATCTGTTTTGATTCCATCGCTGTTTTTTCATGTCATTATTCCATATAACATCGTTTTAAAAGTTCTCTTGCTGTCTTTTCGTCTGTATATAATACGTTCATATAACCACCCCGCAAAGCCCCCAAAATGGCATCCACCTTATGAAGCCCGGCAGCTACGGCTATGTTAAACTGCTTTTTTTTCAAATCCTCAAGATCTAATCCAACAACCCTCTCATTCAAATGCTCATCTACAATCTGTCCATCAATGTTAAAGAACCGGGAAGCAATATCTCCCACTGCTTTTTCTTTTTCTAAAAGCTGATACTCTTCTTCTTTAAAATATCCAACCTCACATAAAATAGAATCTAAGGAAAGGGCACCAACACTAAAGATTGTCACCTGAGATTCCATCGCCAGACTCAAAACCTTCCTGACCTGGGAATCTTTCTTTAAAACATCAGATATTTCTTTTGAATCAACAATTGCCGGCACAGGAAACATATAACCCACGCCGTCGCCACTTCCGGAAAGTGCATCTACAATACGGGTCGCTCCCGTTGGATTCGTGTGTTTTGAGACACCTCCGTTTAACTGGACCACCCTAATATCCTTTGCATTGATCTTATGGATGCTCTCTGCCAAACAGTTCATCGTCTTGCCCCAGGAAACGCCTACCACCGTCCGATCTTTAATATAGCGGTCTAAATTATCTGCTAATGCCCGGCAAATATCTTTTAATGTAATTGCATCATTATCTACCACATTCGGCGTTACAAATACATCCTTTAAATGAAACAGCTCTTTCATCTGTCTTTCTATCTCATCCACTGATTCCAATGGATATTCTACCGTCACCTTTACGTATCCTAATTCCTCCGCTTTTTGGAGCATCCTGCTGACTGTTGATTTGGAAATACCTTCTTCCTTTGCAATCTCTGACTGTCCCATATGAAGTTCATAATACTTTCGGGCAATTCGCATAATCTGGTACATTCTTCCAATATCCATACATTTTCCTCCTCTTAGTGGATTCCTTATATTGTTATTCTTTTAACAAATCGTATCCCTATTAGTATTTATTTTACTTGGTTTTTTGCTTTGTTTCAATATCTTTTGAGAAAAAATTTCTCAAAATTTCAAATAATTTGTATTTATTCTATTTGATTTTATAACAAGTGGATATTCGTGGAAAGAAAAGGAGAGAGACGGCAGTGGAACCGATTCTCTCTCCTAATGAAGGTATCAATAAACTATTTATTTAACAAACTGACCGCAGAACTTGTTCCAATTCTTTCACAACCTGCTTCTAAGAACATCTCAAGATCTTCTTTTGATTTTACTCCGCCAGCTGCCTTCATTTTTACATTAGGTCCAATGTTTGCTGCAAAAAGATTGATATCCTCAATCGTTGCTCCCCCTGTACCAAACCCGGTGGAAGTCTTAATAAAATCTGCACCTGCGTTGGTAACGCACTGGCATAATTTCACTTTTTCTTCTTCTGTCAAATAGCAGGTTTCCACAATGACTTTTAAAATCTTATCCCCTGCTGCCTCTTTCAATGCTTTTATCTCTGCCTCGACTTTATCGAATTCTCCATTTTTCACATCTCCGATATTGACAACCATGTCCACTTCATTGCAGCCTTTGGAAATCGCATCCTTTACCTCTGCCACTTTGATTGGTGTTGTATTGTATCCTAAAGGAAAGCCAATTACAGTACAGATATTAATCTTGTCGCCATATGTTTTGTGAATTCTCTCAATGTAAGAAGGCGGAATGCAGACAGAAGCTGTCTGGTATTCAATTGCCTCATCACAAAGTTTCTTAATGTCTTCCCATGTACAAAATGCCTTCAACTGTGTGTGGTCAATGTGGGATAAAATCTCCTGTTTCGTCATAATTATTTCCTCCTGCTTATGTTTTAAGTTTGTATGATGATTCTAGCGTGTTTTTTCCTGGAATTCGGCAATCATATCGTATGATTTATTCGCTAAATCCTTATAAATCTGCTGCCAAATCTTGAATGCATCTTCATAAATTGCTGCATTTTCCGGATTAGGCTCATAGGTCTTTTTAATTTTTACCATGTGCTTTTCTGCTTCTTCCAAATCTTTATAAACGCCTGCGCCCACTGCTGCAATCATAGCACATCCAAGAGAGGTAGCCTCTTCTACTGCAACTACTTCACAGGTACGATTAAAAATATCTGCCTGCATCTGACACCATATCTCAGAACGGAAAATTCCACCGGTCAGACGTACTTTATCAAATGGACTTGCACCACCTTCGATCATAGCCTCTAGCATATCTTTGATATCGAAGCAGACACCTTCCATTGTTGCTCTGATAAAATCGTATTTTGTATGGCCTACGGATATTCCAATATAGGATCCTCTTGCGCTGGAATTTAAGTTTGGTGTCGCTGCACCGCCTAAATAAGGTAGGAAAAAGATTCCATGAGAGCCCGGAACAGAACTTCTGTCTGCTTCTTTCGTAAGCATATCATAAACGCTCTCTTTTAAGCCAACTGCTGTTTTCTTCTCAGAGCTGCAAAATTCTTCTTTAAACCATTTAAATGCACTTCCGGAGGCATTTGCCACACCTTCCATAACCCATGCACCATCGGGAGTACCAAGCACATAACATCTTCTGGCCGGGTCTCTTAAAACCTTGAAAGACTTGTCTGCTGTAATTCCGGCTGTTCCGCCACAGGCATATCCAACGCCCTCTCTGATACATCCACAGCCTACACATCCTGCCTGCTGGTCACCTGTACCCATTATAATCGGAGTACCTTCCATAAGTCCAGTATATTCAGCAACTTCTTTGCTTACGCCACCAATAATTTCTCCCGGTTTTTTTAACGGTGCCAATTTATTGATATCAATTCCCAATACCTTACAGATTTCCGGGTCATACTGGAAGTCTGGTCCGTTTAACTGAAGCCATGGGGTATCGGTGTAATCATCATAATAATTGTCTGCACCAAATGCTTTTGTAACTAATCCCATCATGGTATGAATAGTCTCAGCATTTTCATATGCCTCAGGCATATACTTTTTAATCCACTGTAAATTACTCTGTGGGTTTACGCTTCCAAGGGTCATACCGCAGCGGTCATATAATTCCTCTGCTGACATGCCTCCCTCTTCCAACATTTTTTTAATCTCAGGAATCATTTCAGAGCTTCTTAAATCCTGCCAGATAATGATTGGCATTGTAAATCCACCGTCTTTATCTCTCAGAGCAACGGTACATCTAAAACAGTCTACACTAAGTCCAGCGATTTCTTCCGGATCCACACCACTTTCTTTTACTGCAATACGTGCGGTATCAAGAATCACATGAATCAATTCATCTCCATCACATTCCTGTCTTCCCGGTGCCGGATAGTACAATGGATTCTCAATCTGGCCTGCGCCCATTACATTTCCATCAAAATCAAATATTACTGTTTTGGTACTGGTGGTTCCAAGGTCTACGCCAACTACATATTTTTTTTCTTTCATTGCTACACTTTCCTTTCTTTTACTTTACTACGATCTCCTTTGTGGCAATTACGTCAATTCCTGTAGAGCACACATCTTTTAAAATAACATCCCCAATATGTACCGGTGCTTCTACAGTAATACTTCTCAGTTTTTCCATGCAGTCAAAAATCTTGTCTTTTGGAATATCAGAAGCTGTTTTTACTGACAGCATGCTGATGTCTCCGCCTTTTACTCTTACAATTGAAGTCACGACGCGGGCTGGATTGGTCACTTCTTTTCTTGCATAATCTTCGCCTCTTTTACAGGTATTTCCGGTTATCTTACTAATCGTTCCATCCTGTGAAAAAGTCACTGTGACCGCACAACCCAATGGACATCCAATACAAGTAACTGTTTTATCCATTGCCTATTCCCCCTCCATCTGTATCTTGATTTGTGAAACGCCATTTCCCTTTACCAGATCTTTTTTCTTTAAAATTACTTCTTCCATCTCTCCGGGGGCAAAAATTCTTTTCTTTCTGGAAGCTATTTTTTCACCGTCAGCATAAACGCCGATGGTACCTTCTTTATAGATTTGTCTCACACGAAAACGTACTTTCAATGTATCTTTCATTCGCTCTATCCGGATATATTTTGGTACAGTATAAGTGATTCCTTCTCCGGCTGTGAGTATAATCATTTCTTCTTTTTCTTTTTTATCTGCCTTTTGTTTCACATATTCTGCTGCACAGCTTCCTGCAGTTTCGGCTTCCTGAGAAACAAAATCAACTAAATCATGAACATGAAGCACATTTCCACAGGCAAATACTCCTTCTTTTGATGTCTCGAAGCTCTCATTTACCTCCGGTCCATTTGTTTTTTCATCTAATTTAACCTGAATCTTTTCTGACAATTCATTTTCAGGAATCAATCCAACAGACAAAAGCAGAGTATCACAGGTGTATGTCTCCTCTGTTCCCGGAATTGGCTTTAGTTTTTCATCTACTTCGGCAATCGTGACCGCTTCCACCCGTTCTCTTCCTTTTATATCTACTACGGTATGACTTAACTTCAAAGGAATTCCATAATCATCCAGACATTGGACAATGTTTCGCTTCAATCCACCGGAATGAGGCATAATCTCAGCTACGACTTTTACCTTTGCTCCCTCTAATGTCATTCTTCTTGCCATAATCAGTCCTATATCACCGGAACCCAATATGACAACTTCCCGGCCTGGCATATATCCTTCAATATTAACCAGACGCTGTGCTGTTCCGGCATTATAAATACCGGCAGGACGATAACCTGGGATATTTAAAGCACCCCTTGGTCTCTCTCTACAGCCCATTGCAAGTACAATTGCCTCCGCTTTTATGTGACGCAGACCTTCTCTACTATTTATCGTTGTAACTACTTTATCCTCGGAAATGTCGATGGTCATTGTATTAAGCCAATATTCGATTTTTTCTTCTTTGACCTGATTAATAAAACGCTGGGCATATTCCGGTCCCGTAAGCTCTTCTTTAAAGGTATGAAGTCCAAATCCGTTGTGAATACACTGATTCAATATTCCACCTAATCTGCAGTCTCTTTCCACAATTAATATTTCATCGACGCCAGCTCTTTTTGCCGATAACGCAGCCGCTAGTCCTGCCGGGCCTCCGCCGATAACAACAATTTTGTAATTATCCATACTTTTCACCCGTCCTTCTTATTCTTTGACCCGGCCTGTAAGCAGTTTTGATTTTCCGCCCTTTTTTGTCACCTCAGTCATATCAATTCCAAGTTCTCTAGAAATAATTTCCATTGTTTTTGGAGTACAAAAGCCGCCCTGGCAACGTCCCATTCCTGCTCTGACTCTTCTTTTTACCGCGTCTAAAGAGGTTGCTTTAATTGGTCTGTTTATGGCATCTACAATCTGTGCTTCTGTTACCATTTCACAACGGCATACAATATTTCCGTATAACGGGTTTTCTTTAATTAATTTTTCTTTTTCCTCATCCGATAGTGCATCAAATTTGACGAAGCCTTTTCTTTTTGCAATAAAATTCTCTTTCTTTTGAAGCTTCATCTTATCTGCAATAATGCCGGATAGCATTTCTCCGATTGCAGGAGAACTGGTAAGTCCCGGCGATTCTATGCCAGCTGCATCAAAGAAATATGGCGCATCGGATAACTCTTCCACAATAAATTCATGATGATCTTCATGGGCACGAGCTCCAGCAAATGAAGTAATCACTTTGTTAAGAGGAAGTGGATTTTTCGTCAAATGCTGATTGGAAAGTGCCATTGCTTTTAATTTCTCTAAAATCGGCTCTGTTGTATTGAGTTCTTCCTTATCCTCCACATCTGTTGCAGTCGGGCCGATAAAGAAATTTCCGTTAATTGTGTAAGAAGCGGCAATTCCCTTTCCCATTTTTCCAGGGAGCGGTACTACGGTTGTATTGAAAACAGTACCGATTGATTTGTCAAAAAAGATATACTCGCCTTTCCTTGCCGTAATATGGATTTTATTTTCGCTGACCATATTATGAAACTTATCTGCATATAAACCGGCAGCATTGGCAATTGCTTTCGTCTCTATATCGCCTTTATTCGTGTGGATTAAATATCCATATTCTGTTTTTTCAATAGAATCTGCCTCTGTTTCAAACCGGAATTCTACACCGTTGACACAGGCATTCTCTCCCGCTGCTACTGCAACATTGAAAGGACAGACAATGCCTCCTGTCGGCGCCCAGAGAGCCGCCACCGTTCTTTCTGTTAAATTCGGTTCTCTTCGTAACACTTCTTCCCGGTCAAGAATCTCGCAATCCGGCACTCCGTTTGCGATTGCATTTTCCAACTGTTTGTCAAGCAGGGGCAAATCATCCTCGTGGGTGCAGACAATCAACTTTCCATTTTTTTCAGCTGGAAAATCCAATTCTTTTGCCCATTCATACATGAGTTCATTTCCTCTGACACACAGCTTTGCCATAAGACTGCCCGGATCTGCTTCAAGACCGGTATGGATTACACCGGTATTCGCCTTTGAAGTTCCTGATGCCACGTCATCTCCTTTTTCGATGACGCAGGCATTGATTTTATATCGGGAGATTTCCCGGGCAATACAGCAGCCTGTAACGCCCGCCCCTATGATTACCAAATCATACATTTGCACACCTTCTCCTATTTTAATCTTTCCAGAAGCTCGTTTAACCTCATTCCGTCTTTTGGAATATATTTTGACCAGTACTCACTTGTTTCTCTCATCTTTTTCTTAATATCCCCCGGATGATCTGTGTGGGATACAAAAAGCTCCAGTGCCAGAATAATACTGTCTGATTTTGGCGGCATGCCAACCTCATCCTTCTCATAGGATTTCGCAATCGCCTCCAATAATTTTTTTCCATCTACAATTCCCTTTTTGTTCGCTTCTTTTGTAAATGGAGTATGGGAAGCCGTAATTCCATCCGTCTGCTGGATATGCATAATTGGGGAATAACATGCCAATTCTTCTGT
>JAUNBT010000082.1 GCA_030526985.1 Lachnospiraceae bacterium
CAAAAGATAAATCGGCCTGTCAGCCGGTCTTCCCTTTTGAAACCTTAACAGAACAAGCTTTGGAAATCCAGCATGCCACAGTTTATACGGTAAAAGGAAGATTCCATCTAACAGATTTTTGTTCTGGGTAAGAAATCGTCTTAAATTCTTTTCCCGCCCTTCCCGGTACAAAAAACCGGCAGAAGCCAAAAAATATAAAACTCCATCTTCTGATAGCTCAAAAATCCACTTTCCCAGTTTCCTGTATTCTCCCCTTAGAGAAGGAAGACAGTTTTCTGGAATATAACCAGTGTTTTCTTCCCTCGTTGTTCCAAAAGGCCACAGGGAAACTCCTATTTGGACTATCTCTGTGTTCTTAGTCTCTTCTATTTTTCTTACTCTTCTCTTCTCCGGTTCTTCTGAAAAATAAATCATCCGAGCCAAGGCATTCTTTTTTTGATCCGTCTCTTCTTCTACCAATAATAAATTCTTCTCATTGATAAATTGATAAGGGAGAACACCGATATTGCTCCCCCAAAAAGCCATTGTCTTTTCCTCATTTTTTAATTTTATTCTTTCATTTTCTTTCGACAACAAAAAAGCAAGACATTCTGTCAACTTTTGGGGACAGCCTTTCTTTTTTTCTTCCTGTTTTAAAATACAAAAAAGAATTATTTCTTTTAAAGACTGTGCTTCCTCCGGTTTAAGCTGTAATTCACCCAAAAGGCGGATATTTTTCTTTATTTTTCGCTCCAAATTGGACTTATCGACTGTGTTTTTCTTACTGAAATTCTCTAAGAACAAAAGTTCCTGTTCAAACAGCGTTCCTGCCTCCTGATTTCCGGATACAAGATACAAAAAATGAGAAAAATTTTCTGTCCATTTTATATAATATCCATCCGTGGCCCTGCTTCTGCCAGCCCATTTTACCAGCTTGTCAAAAGAGAATTCTTCCCCTGCCATCACTGCATAATGGAGGGAAAAATAGCATTTAAAAAGGAGAGAATCACATATAAATTCTATCTCCTGCCCTTGCTGACAGGTTCTGTCTATCATATGACTGATGCAATCTTTTATCTGTTTTTCTCTTTCCAACGTCATATCTCTTCCTCTTCTCCGGTTATCTGTCTCATCTGTTCCGTGAGAATTCGCATCTCCAGCCGCAATTTTTCTTTCCAAAGCCGATCCTTTTGTCTTTGAAGGCGGTAGAGATTGCCTACCGCCATCTGGGTCACAAGATCCGGACAATCGATGGTCAGCTTTCTGATCACATGGATAGAAAGTACCTTCACTTTACTGTCACCTTGAATCGCAATCTGGCACATCTGTTTCATTCCCGGATGTTCATTAAAATACCATGCAAAATAATTAGCATCCATAATTCCACCAGGAAATTCCAGGATCAAAAAATTAGAAGGAATAATCAAATCTTTATGCTGAGCAGTCAGAACAACCGCTTTATGAAAAGAAGTAAGTCCAATTACAATCATACCCTCCCTGGCAAGGGGGAGTGCATTCCTCTTCTTTTGACTTACCTTTGTGTATGCCTGCTGCTCTGGACTTTCGCCTTCTTCTTCTAACAAAAGCTGACGGATGGTAAGAACAGGAAGTTCTATCCCTTCTTCTGTACCCTTTGGTTTTATTCGACTTAATACCGCACCGTGGGTAAAAGATCCAATCTTTCCAAGTTCGACCTTCATCTCAATCCTTTCTCTCCTTATGCCAGCTCCTTGCTGTCTAGTAAAATGGTAAATGGTCCGTCATTCATAATCTCTACCTGCATCTCGGCTCCAAACTCTCCCGTCTCAACATTTTTCACCTGTGGACGACATTGTTCCACAAAATATTCGTATAGTTCTCTGGCGTGTTTTGGATCTCCTGCATGAACAAAACTTGGTCTTCTGCCTTTCCGGCAGTCAGCATACAGCGTAAACTGAGAAATAATTAATAATTCACCATCTGTGTCCTGTATCGAAAGGTTGGTCTTTCCCTGTTCATCTTCACAGATTCGAAGCCCGATTACTTTTCGAATCAGCTTATCTGCATCCTCTTTGGTATCTTCGCTGCATACGCCCAATAATATCGTGTATCCATTTTGAATTTTTCCGATTACGGTTTTCTCCACAGTGACCTGGCTGTGGAGAACCCTTTGAATAACCGCCTTCATTAAATCTGCTCCAGTGCCTGGGAAAGATCTGCAATAATATCTTCCACATCTTCAATTCCCACGCTGAAACGAATCAATTCTGGTCCAATTCCGGCTGCAACAAGTTGTTCATCGGAAAGCTGACGGTGAGTCGTACTTGCAGGATGCAGTACTCCGGTACGGCTGTCTGCCACATGAACAACGATTGCTGCAAGCTTTAAATGATCCATCAAATCCATCGCTGCCTGTCTTCCCCCTTTTACTCCAAAGGAAATTACCCCGCAGGTTCCATTCGGCATGTACTTTTGTGCCATGTTATAATATTTATTTTCCTTCATAGAAGGATAATTCACCCATGCAATCTTGTCATGACCATTCAGATATTCGGCAACCTTCTTTGCATTCTCACAATGACGCTCGACTCTAAGATGAAGTGTTTCAAGTCCAATACTCAATAAAAATGCATTGTTCGGGCTCGGCGTCACACCGAGATCTCTCATAAGCTGCACCCTTGCTTTTGTAATATATGCGGCAGGTCCAAAAGTCTCTGTATATACAATTCCATGATAGGAATCATCTGGTGTAGAAAGTCCCGGATATTTTCCATTATTCCAGTCAAACTTTCCTCCATCTACAATTACACCACCTAATGCCACAGCGTGTCCATCCATATATTTTGAAGTGGAATGAACTACAATATCTGCTCCAAATTCGAATGGACGACAGTTGATTGGTGTCGCAAAGGTATTATCTACAATCAAAGGTACCCCATGGGCATGGGCAGCAGCTGCATACATCTCGATATCCGGAATCTCAAGTGCCGGATTGGTCAGGCTTTCAATAAAAACAGCCTTTGTATTCTCCTGAAATTTAGTCTCAAGTTCTTCCGGAGAAATATCAGTCTGAACAAATGTCGTATCAATCCCAAGTTTTGGGAAGGTAACACCAAATAAATTAAAGGTTCCTCCATAAATAGCATTACATGCAATAATATGGTCCCCTGCTCCGCATATATTCAAAACAGCCAGAGTAGATGCAGCTTGTCCGGAAGAAGTATAAAGTGCTCCCACACCGCCTTCTAAAGCAGCAATTCTTTCTTCTACAACGGCAGAAGTTGGATTTCCAAGACGGGTATAAAAGAATCCATCTTTTTCCAAATCAAAAAGTTTTCCAACCTCTTCTCCAGATGTATACCGATAGGTTGTGCTCTGGACAATCGGGGTAACACGAGGTTCTCCGTTACCTGGTGTATATCCTGCCTGTACACAATTTGTGTTTATCTTATATTGACTCATTTTTGTTCCTCCTGCTTTTGATATTCTATATCATTCTATTCTTATGTACAAAACATAAGTTCCTCGCTATATTGTAATATAAATAAATAACAGTTGCAAGTTATAAATATTTTAGTGCATCCAACACATTAGACACACCGGAAAGATTCATTCCCATTTTGTCCGGCTCTAAAAGTCCGTCTATATTACTGCTTGGCAAAATGCATCTGGTAAATCCCATCTTTTTTGCCTCTTTGATACGCGCTTCCGCCTGAGATACTCCCCGGACTTCCCCGGTAAGACCAACTTCTCCGAATATAATGGTACTGCTGTCCATACTGCGATTTTTGTAACTTGAAGCGATTGCCATCACAATTCCTAAATCCATTGCCGGTTCTCCTATCCTAATTCCTCCTGCAAGATTGACATAGGCATCGCAACCGCCCAGACGAAGTCCGGCTCTTTTTTCCAGCACCGCCATCAAAAGACTAACCCGATTATAGTCTATTCCTACAGCCGTCCTTTTTGGCAATTGAAAATTAGTCGGTGTCACAAGAGCCTGAATCTCAATCAGCATCGGTCTAGTTCCTTCCATAGAGCAGACGACTACAGATCCGGAGGCATCAATCGGTCTTCCGTTCAACATAAAAGCAGAGGGATTTTCTACCTCAATCAATCCTTCCTTCCTCATCTCAAAAACACCAATTTCATTAGTTGAGCCAAAACGATTCTTTACCCCGCGCAAAATACGATAGGCGGCATTCCTCTCCCCTTCAAAATAGAGCACGGTATCTACCATATGCTCTAATGTACGGGGTCCTGCCACGACTCCTTCCTTTGTCACATGCCCTACTATAAAAATAGCTGGGCCTGCCTTTTTACTCAGAGTCATAAGTTTTCCAGTCACCTCGCGGACCTGAGAGACACTTCCCGGTGCCGAGCTGATTTCATCACTGCATATAGTCTGAATGGAATCAATTACCACCATCTCCGGTGCAGCATTTTCAATTGCATTTTGAATCATCTCCATATCAGTCTCACATAAAAGCAGCAATTCATTTTCAAAAGTGCCAAGCCTCTCTGCTCTCATACGAATCTGTCTTAAAGATTCCTCACCGGAAATATAGAGAACCTTCCTGTTCTTATTCACCAGATTTCGACACACCTGTAAAAGGAGAGTCGACTTTCCGATGCCTGGGTCTCCACCGACTAAAGACAGGGAGCCTTTTACAATCCCACCTCCTAAAACCCGGTCCAATTCCCCGATTCCTGTTTCAATTCTTTCTTCTTCCTTCGTGGAAATATCAAAAAGACGGGTGGGACGATTCCCACCCGCAACTATCTTTTTTTCTTTTGTCTTAGCTGATACTGTGACTTTCTCCTCCACGAAGGTATTCCATTTTCTGCATCCGGGACACTGACCAAGCCACTTTGCTGACTCATATCCGCATTCCTGACAGAAAAAAACGGTTTTTCCCTTCTGTGCCATCCTTCGTCCTCCGCTAAATTCTTTCTACAAGTACTTTGGCAGAAGCGTTCTGCTCTAACTCCACACTCAAAATCAGTTTACCGCCAAGATTCGTCTTCATTCTTCCCACATTCGTATCATCAATGAAAACCTTATACTCCTTCTCCGGCTCTAATTCCAGGGTAATCTGAACATCCTTTGGAGCCTCCACGGTAAAGCTTACAATTTCATCATCTGCCTTAAAATTCGATACGGCACTTCCCGGCACAGATTCATAAACAAACATTCCATTTTTTTCAAGTTTCGTAATTGATTTATAAGTTTTGATCTTATAAAGGTCTCCTTCAAACTCATAATCGGAAAGCTTCGTCTTCTCATCTAATTCATAATTGCCAAAGCTTAAAGTCTTGTCAAATTCTGTGCGTATTAACTCGTTGATTACTGCCATCTTGTTATCCTCCTAAATTGTTAGCTCATCTGTAATCACCTGAGCAAACTTGTTCTACCCAACCCCTTTTTCATTGGATATGTTACATTATATAATATATTCTTCCATTTTTCTACCCAAAGATAATTTTTTCTTCCTGAACTTTTATTACCGCTTCCATTCCGGATTCTATCTGACCACTTAATATAGCTTCTGCCAGTGGATCTTCCAACCATGTCTGAAGAGCACGCTTTAATGGTCTTGCACCAAACTTTTCATCTTTTCCCTTCTTTAGGATGAAGTCGTAGGCTTCTTCTGTGAAGGTTAGTTTTAAATTCATCTGTTTTTCAATCCGTTTTAAGAAACTTTCTCCTAAGAGCTTCAAAATTCGTTTCATATCAGCGTCACCCAGCATATGAAATACAATCGTCTCATCGATACGATTCAAAAATTCCGGTTTAAAAAGATGTCTGACTTCTTCCATCACTCCGTTTTTCATCGTCTCATGATTTTTCTTTTCATCATATTCTGTGGCAAATCCCAGCGTCTTCGGTGATAGAATTCTTTGGGCGCCTGCATTGGAGGTCATAATAATGATTGTGTTTTTAAAATCAACCTGCCTTCCAGTAGAATCTGTGATATGTCCTTCGTCAAGCACCTGGAGAAGAATATTGAACACATCTCCATGAGCCTTTTCTATCTCATCAAACAAAATAACAGAATAAGGATTCCGGCGCACTTTCTCGGAAAGCTGTCCTCCTTCCTCATAGCCGACATAGCCTGGAGGGGAACCAATTAATTTGGAAACACTGTGTTTTTCCATATATTCTGACATATCAATCCGAATCATATTATTCTCACTACCATAAACAGCTTCTGCCAAGGCCTTGGAAAGTTCTGTTTTTCCAACACCAGTTGGACCTAAAAATAAAAAGGAACCAATCGGCCGGTTCGGATCTTTTAACCCTACCCTTCCCCTGCGCACTGCTCTTGCGACTGCTTTCACTGCTTCATCCTGGGCAATAACCCTCTTATGAAGAATCTCCTCTAAACTGCGAAGTCTTTCCTGTTCCGTCTTATTAAGCTGATTTAATGGAATCTTAGTCCAGGCAGAAATGACTTCTGCCACATCTTCCTCCTCAATCAAAAATCCTTCTTTTGACTGACTTTTCTCCCAACGTAATTTGGCCTTTTCAAGTACTTTTTCCTTCTTCTGAGCCTGTTTTTTATAATCGCCTGCTTTTTTATATTTTCCCTTTATCAGAGCTTCTTCCATTCGTTCTTCTAAAACAGACAATTCTTCCGCAAGTTTTTTAATCTGTTCTGGCGCCTGATGGACACTGATCTTTTTACGGGAAGCAGTTTCATCTATAATGTCAATAGCCTTATCTGGCAGAAAACGGTCGCTGATATAACGGTTCGACATAGCTGCTGCCGCTTTGAGGGCCTCATCACTGTAGCGTACTCCGTGGTGTTCTTCAAATCTAGAACAGATTCCCTTTAAGATATCCACTGTCTCCTCCACAGTTGCCTCTTTTATCTCAATTGGTTGAAAACGCCGTTCTAACGCCGCATCTTTTTCAATGTATTTTCGGTATTCTTCTCTCGTCGTAGCACCGATAAACTGTATCTCACCTCTTGCAAGAAACGGTTTTAATATGTTCGCTGCGTCAATGGCACCCTCTGCTCCACCGGCACCGATCAGCGTATGAATCTCATCCATGAACAGTAAAATATTCCCGTCCTCGATGACTTCCCGTAAAAAACGTTTGATCCGTTCCTCAAATTCTCCTCTGTACTTAGAGCCTGCGACCATTCCAGGAAGATCAATGGTAAGAACTTTTTTCTCCTTTAAAATGTCCGGCACATCTCCTGCCACAATCAATTGGGCAATTCCTTCTGCAATCGCTGTCTTTCCAACACCCGGCTCACCTACCAGACAAGGGTTATTCTTCGTTCTGCGGCTTAAAATCTGCATAACTCTCTCGATTTCTTTTTTTCTGCCGATGACAGGATCTAATTTCCCCTCCCTGGCCGCTTCCGTAAGATCATTACTGAACTGACTTACCATGGAAGATCGGTTCTTCTTCTTTGTCTTTCCGTTGTTTTTTACTGCGGCATATTCTTTCTTAATCTCATTATGATCCATTCCAAGAGTGAGAAGCGTGTCTACAAAAATCTTTTGAACATTCACTCCAATCGAACTCAACAATTTTACAGCTGCAGATTCCTGTTCTTTGACTAATGAAATTAAAATATGCTCCGTCCCCACTTTAGAAGACTTAAAACGAACCGCTTCCATCTGACTTTTGTGAAGCACTGCTTCTGCCTTTGGTGTAAATTCCGGATAATCTTCTCCTTGCCAGAAAGGTTCTAATACCATCGAATTCTCTAAGAGCTTCTCCACCTGTTCCTGTCCAACACCATTCTCTACTAGCACCTTCGCTGCTAATCCTTCTCCTTCCCAAAGACAGCCAATCAACAAATGTTCTGTACCGACAGTTCCCTGCCCCAATGTCTCGGAAGCTTCTTTAGCAAAAGAAATCACCATCTCGGCATTTCTTGTATAATCTAGTCTCATCTTCTTCCTCCTTAAAGATTAAGGGACTCTCCCTCAAAAGTATCATACATATTCTGAACAATCCGGGTCATATCTTCTCTCGATACCCCTTTACAAACTGCCCGGGCCACAAGCATCTCCATCTCTTCATACAAAGCTTCCATCTCCGCATCCTTATCTGCTTCCACAGAAATGACTGCTCCCTTTCTGCGGTCTAACTTCAAATAGCCTTCCTGCCGCAAAATAGCATAAGCTTTGTTCACCGTATGCATATTCACTCCGAGGGTATCCGCCATCTGACGAACCGAAGGAAGAGACTGGCCCTCTTTTAACTTGTCCTGAGCTATGGCAACCACAATCTGATTCTTCAATTGAATATAAATCGCCTGTGGACTGTTAAAATCAATCTCTATTATCATATGCCTCGCCTTCCTTTGCTTTTGTCTTATACATCTTCATTTCATAATTCTTTGTTATAGCATAAATATAACAGAGTGCCAGACAAAGGTCAAGCTTTTCCAGCAAAAATTTCTACCTGTTCCAACAATATTTGTACCTGTTCAAAGCTAACCAGTTTATTGCAAAAAAATCCCGAAAGACTGGCATTCACTTATACATACCGGTCTTTCGGGATTTGCCTTAATAACAATATCTCATCTTAGTAATTCTTTGCCTGAAGCATGAAATAGGACTGTGGATGAGCACATACTGGACAGACTTTCGGTGCTGTCTTTCCAACATGAATATGTCCGCAGTTACTGCATTCCCAAATCATGTCGCCATCTTTGGAAAATACCATTCCGCCTTCTACATTTGCTAATAATGCACGATATCTGTCTTCATGATTCTTCTCAATCTTAGCTACCATATCAAAGAGAGCTGCAATCTGAGTAAAGCCTTCTTCTCTGGCTTCTTTTGCAAAAGTAGGATACATATCGGTCCACTCTTCATTCTCACCCATTGCTGCATCTAACAGATTCGCATCTGTTCCTGGGATATCGCCGCCTTTTAATAGCTTAAACCAAATCTTTGCATGCTCTTTCTCATTGTTTGCTGTCTCTTCAAACAACTTACCAATCTGAACATAACCGTCTTTCTTTGCTTTACTTGCGTAGTAGGTGTACTTATTACGAGCCTGACTCTCACCTGCAAATGCTGCCCACAAGTTCTGTTCTGTCTTACTTCCCTTTAAATCCATAATACACATCCTCCTTTAGTAAACAATTGTTTTTTTGATTCTCTCAAAAATAAGAATCATTCTTATTTTTGATTATATACTAGCGTTCTTAAAATGTCAACCTATTCTTGCCTGTTCTTTCCATTTTCCACTTAAAAAACGGGTAAAGCTGATGACACTTCCCACAGCCCATCCGATTGGTATGGACCACCAGATTGCCTGCATACCTAAAGAAGTAGCTGCAAGACTATAGGCACAGACAACCCTCATCGTAAAATTACAAAGGGTACTTGCCATGAATACTTTCATATCGGAGGAACCCCGAAGCACTCCGTTGCAGGCATTCATAAAGCCAAATAGAAAGTAAAACATACTGACTACCCGCAGATATTCCACTCCTGTCTCGATTACTTTTGGATTTGCAGCGCTGTCTACAAAGGCACCAATAAAGTTTTCTCCAAATACAAACAAAACTGCCGTGATAGAAAACGCAATCACAAAAATCATCATCACGCCTCCCCGAAATCCCTGTTTTACCCGTTCCGGTTTCTTTGCACCGATATTTTGGGCCGTAAAGGTAGAAAGTGCATTTCCGACATTTACAATCGGCATAATTGCAATCATATCAATCTTTGTTGCAGAAGTATAACCTGCCATACTTGCAGAGCCAAAACTGTTTACTAAGCTCTGTACCGCAAGAACTCCGATAGAAACAATCGCCTGCTGGATGATGGATGGCACTGCCACATAACACATTTCCTTTAAAATAGAAAACTGATAGATTGGATACGCTTCCTCCACCTTTATCTTTCGAATTCGCAGCATAAGCCAGATAAAAGAAACTACCGCAGACACACCCTGAGAGATCAAAGTAGCCCATGCGACACCGGCAACACCCAGATGAAATCTTGTCACAAACAATAAATCCAGAAAAATATTTAAGGCAGAACAGATTCCCAAAAGAACCAGTGGTATTTTTGACACACCAAGTGCATTAAAGATGGAGTTCAAAATATTGAACATAAATAAAAACGGCAGCCCCAGTAGATAGATTCGAAGATAGGTCAGTGAATCCCGAAAAATATTATCCGGCGTATTCATAAAACCTAATGCCGTCTCACCTAAAAGCAGTCCAATCCCGGTAAGAATTACACTGACAAAAAAAATCGTAATCAGCACAGTGTAGATTGCAGTCATCATTTCTCCCAACCTTTTACTTCCAAAGAACTGGGATACAACGACGGAACAGCCGATTCCCGCACCAGTAGCAACTGCAATAAAGAGCATCGTAAGGGCAGTAGATGCCCCTACAGCAGCCAACGCATCGGCTCCTACAAAATTACCGACTACCATAGAATCGATAATACTATAAAATTGTTGAAAAATATTTCCAAGTACCATAGGGACGGCAAAGAAAAATAAAGTTTTTGCCGGACTTCCTATGGTCATATCTTTTGTTACTTTTGAATTAGAATCCATCGCTTCCTCTATTTCTGCACAAATTTGAGATGATTTCATTTGCTTTTGCCAAATCCCCGGCATCCACAAGCACTGTCAGCATATCACTTGCATGAAGCTTTGTTCCTCCCCGGGGAATCAATTCTTTTTCTCCTCTTTTGATTGATACAATTAGACACCGGTATGGCCAGTCGGGTATCTCACTAATTCGTTTTCTCTCCAAAACAGATCCACATTGGACAATAAAATTAGCCAACACTTTATTTTCCGGGTATTCGATTTGTTCCTGTCCTTTTCTCCCGGAAACAATTCTTTCCAAAAGGCTGTCATAAATCGGACTGCTGTTCATCAGATTTGCCACAACATAAGCAACGATTGATACAATCAAAAGCGAAATCAAATGTTCCAGTGTTCCTGTCATCTCTGCAATCAACACAATTCCCGTAATCGGTGCCCTAACAATAGCTGAAAAAAATCCGGCCATGGCGAGAATAATAAAATTATAAATCATTGTCTCCGGAAGATCAAAAGCGAAAATAACACCCTTTCCAAGAATTGCCCCCACATAAGACCCTAATACAAGCAGTGGAAAAAAGATTCCTCCCGGAGCACCGCTTCCAAAACAAAAGACAGAAAAAATAAATTTGACAATCAGCAGCAACAAAAGCAGTGGGACTGCATCTTTTCCCTTTTCCAAAAGGGCAACCATAGCATGGCCTCCTGCCAATGTGTCCGGCAAAAAGTACAACAGGAAAAGACCCATAACAAATGGAATCATCAGCCGAATCTCCTGAGGCAGAAAAGATATTTTCTTAAAAAAATCCTGTCCTAAGAGCATAAGTCTATTATACACTGCTCCTAACATTCCCAAAACAGCTCCGAACAAAAGAAGAATCCAGTAATAGCGAAGTGGAAAATGAGTCTGTAATTCATAGTCAAAAATTGTACTGACCCCGAAAAAACCTTTGGAAATGAAATCCGCAGTCACTGCACCCACCATAGCACAGATTAAAATATAACTGTTAAAATTTTTATGAAGTTCTTCTAAAGCAAACATAAGACCGGAAAGCGGTGCATTAAACGCTGCTGCAAGCCCTGCCGCCGCACCACAGGTAATCAAGTTCTTTTCTTTTGTCTGATTCTTTCCCTGGATCCGTGAAACAAGCTTTCCAGCCATAGCACCAAGCTGTACAGAGGGGCCTTCCCGGCCAAGAGACATACCTCCTATGATACAAAGGGTACCTCCTAAGAGCTTTCCAATAATGGTTCTTCCCGGCTTGACATCTAAGTATCCCTTTAGCTCACCACTTACCTGTGGAATTCCACTTCCGGAAATCATCGGTTCCCATTTTAGTAACCGGCTGCATAAAAAAGCAATGACAAACAAAAGTGCAAGCCAGCCTACTGCCATGATCGGTTTTTGACGGATCATATCACCTGCCCAGAATAGGAATGTCTCTGCTTTTCCTAAAAGAAACCGGTATACTACAGATACAAGTGCTGCAGCCGTGCCGACAATGACACCATCTATGACCAGACTGACTTGAAGATTCTTTGGATCCGTCAGCAGTCGTAATGTGCTATCCTTTTTACTCAATATTCTCTCCTCTTTCGTAATAAATATATCTATTTTCCGAAAAAAGAGCCTGCATTTTACGCAGGCTGGCTTCTTTCGATTTAGTTCTTCGTGTCGTACTCCTGTAGGAATTCTCTAAAATCCTCCAGATTTCCCCCAAGCTTTTCAATAATCTGACGAATATAACGACGCCCTGTTCTCTTTCCATGCAGAGCCTCACTGATTCGAGGATAAGCGATTGACAGCTCTTCTGCCAAAGCTCTCTGGGTCTTATCCTGCATTAGTAGTTGAATCTTTGCCCATTTTTGAAACTCTTTTAGTGTTTTCACTTCACTTTCCATTCATCCAGTCTCCATTCGTATATGATATTGTTGCTTTGTTAAGAGCAGACTTGTGTACACGAAAAACCAATATATCACACTATGCCATCCTGCTCCCTACCCATTATTATATAGCGAAAGATAACCAGAATCAATGATTTTTGTTACCAGATTTAAAAAATATTTTAAATTGTTT
>JAUNBT010000083.1 GCA_030526985.1 Lachnospiraceae bacterium
CCTTGTGCATGATTGCAACACCTTCACGAACATCGTTAGCGCCATAGCAGTTAACTTTTGCACGTGGTCCGTTAGAGTAAGCTTTCTTATAAACTTCTTTTACTTCGCCTGTGTAATAATCCATCTCTGTCTCAACAAATGTAAATCCGTTGATTCTTGCGATAATCTGAGCAGCATCTTTTCCAAGACCATTCAAGATAACGCGGAGTGGTTTCTTACGTACTTTGTTTGCTTTCTCAGCGATTCCGATTGCACCTTCTGCTGCTGCAAAAGACTCATGACCTGCTAAAAATGCGAAACAATCGGTATCTTCTTCTAACAACATCTTTCCTAAGTTACCATGTCCAAGACCAACTTTTCTCTGGTCTGCAACGGATCCCGGAATACAGAAAGCCTGAAGACCTTCTCCAATTGCTGCTGCTGCGTCAGCTGCTTTTCTGCAGTCTTTCTTGATTGCGATTGCAGCTCCAACGATATAAGCCCAGCATGCATTCTCAAAACAGATTGGCTGGATTCCTTTTACCTGATCATATACGTTAAGTCCTGCATCTTTTGTGATCTTCTCTGCTTCTTCGATGGAAGCAATACCGTAGCTTTGCAGTACGGAATTAATTTTATCTATTCTTCTTTCATAAGATTCAAATAAAGCCATTCTTTTATCCTCCTTACTCTTCTCTTGGGTCAATGATCTTCACTGCATCTTTTACGCGGCCATATTCGCCTTTTGCTTTTTCCCATGCAGTATTCGGATCGTCGCCTTTTTTGATGAAGTCTGTCATCTTGCCGAGGCTAACAAACTGATAGCCGATGATCTTGTCTTCTTCATCCAGAGCAATACCGGTTACATAACCCTCTGCCATCTCAAGATAACGAGGACCTTTCTTTAATGTTCCGTACATGGTTCCAACCTGAGATCTTAAACCTTTACCAAGGTCCTCAAGTCCTGCACCAATTGCCAGACCATCTTCAGAAAATGCAGACTGTGTTCTGCCGTAAACGATCTGTAAGAATAACTCTCTCATTGCTGTGTTAATTGCGTCACATACAAGGTCAGTATTCAGAGCTTCCATAACGGTTCTTCCTGGTAAAATCTCGGAAGCCATAGCGGCAGAGTGTGTCATACCGGAACATCCGATTGTCTCAACCAGTGCCTCCTGGATGATACCTTCTTTTACATTCAGAGTAAGCTTGCAAGCACCCTGCTGAGGTGCACACCAGCCAATACCATGTGTAAAACCGGAAATGTCTTTCACATCTTTGGCTTTTACCCATTTTGCTTCTTCTGGAATCGGCGCTGCTCCGTGGTTAACGCCCTGTGCCACTGGACACATATTTTCTACTTCGCGTGAATAAATCATGTTTTGAAACTCCTTTCAATATGTATTAAATAGATAATCCCCATTAAGGATTCAGAAAACGGAAGTGATTTTCCTATCCCATGGAGGCCGGACAAAAATGCCCCTGCCTTGATATATTTTCTCATAAAATTCTCGTTTCGTCTATAGGAAAATCGAATATTTTCGAAAATTGTTAAAAAATAAACAGTAATTTAGGATTTTTAGTCAAAAACTGCATTTAGTTCTTTCATCTGTTCCTCTGTCACTTGATACCAGGTCTCTTCCCCATCCCAATTTGCAATACAAATCTGGGTTTTATAAAGAGTCAGGACCATCCGGTTCCCATAGCTGTAAATACTGTACTCTTTTTTCGGGTTTGTCTCCTTATCTGCCTCTTTTTTTATCTTCTTTTTATCCATCGCATCAATGGAATTGGCTACCGCTAAACAGGTATCTCGCGTCCATGCTGCTTTTTCACTTTCTAAGATAATGGCACTGTCTGCCATGCGATGCAGTAATTTAGAATTTGGATAATCGCCTCTTCTTACAAGATAAGCCTGCCCAAAAAGAAAGCTGTCCGGACAATAATATACCTGAGCCGGAAGGTCGGCGAAGATCACATAGCCATCCCCGTATACCTCAATCTGAAATACCGTATCATCCTCATCATAAAAAGTATAACTATATCCAATCTCAAACTTTTCTCTCAGCTCCTCCGGTGTATATTTTGCTGAAAGATCTGCATCATCAGCCAGACTTAAAGCTAATGGAAATAATCCTTTGTCACTGATATGAACCGGATCACAGTAGTCATCTGTATAACCGACCTCAACCTCGATTAGACTGGCTGCTTTTAGATTCTCAAAATAGTCTTCTGCTTTTTTATTTCCCGTCTCTGTATTGGATGTTGTGGCTGCCTTCTGCTCCTTTACTAAGGATTTGGAAAGCTCATTGACTTCATTTTCCAGCTCTTTTATTTGCTTTTTTTGTTCCTGATTGGTAGTTTCCAGCTTTTGATAATATTTGCTGCTTTCAACTTCTTCTTGCGTCAGCTCATGATTACATCCGGTAACGAGCAGCATAGTAAGCAAAACGCCTGCTCCAAGACAAAATGCTTTTTTTCTCATATCCTCACCTGCTTTCCGTTGGTACACTGTAAATCGGCCTATTTTTTTCTGGCAATTTCTCCCTGTTTCTTGTAAATAGAGCCTTCTTCTACAAACCCGCGAACCATGGATAAAGGATAGATATTACTGTTTGCCCCAATCACTGTGCCCGGATTTAATACGCTGTTGCATCCCACTTCCACATAGTCGCCGAGAACTGCACCCATCTTCTTTAATCCGGTTTCAATTTTTTCACCGTTTACAGAAATTGTAACTAAGGTTTTATCTGATTTTACATTGGAAGTAATCGATCCGGCACCCATATGGGAACGGTATCCTAAAATAGAATCTCCAACATAGTTATAATGAGGCACCTGAACCTTGTTGAACAGGATTACATTTTTAAGCTCAGTAGAATTTCCTACTACGCATCCGGCTCCCACTAAAGCTTTTCCTCTGATAAATGCACCGTGACGTACTTCCGTATCCGGTCCGATAATTAATGGTCCATTCAAATAGGCCGTCGGAGCCACTTTGGCACTTTTGGCCACCCAGATATTTTCCCCTCTTTTTTCATACTCATCTTCTGAAAGCATAGGACCTGTCTTTAAAATAAAACTTTCAATCTCAGAGAGAATTTCCCATGGATACTCTGCCTTTAAAAATAATTCTTTTGCCATTGTCTGCTCGAAATCTTTAAATAAATTTGTAACTTTTAATCCTTCCATTTTTCTTTCCTTCCTTAAAATAAGAGAACCGCACAAACCTGTGAAATTGTTCAGGAACGGTAATAACGGGCTGATTTTTCAAAACAGTCACGCAGCTGATACTGATTGGACTGATGCTTTACATATTCTGTTCTGACATGAACAAAGTGTTTGAGTTTCTCCATATATTCTTCTTTCGTAATGCTTCCTTCTGCCACATAAGTAAGCCCTTTCTCCCAACTTGCCGTAAGCTCTGGATTGAGAAGCGATTTGATTGAGGCAGATACTACATCGTATATCATCTCTCCCAAGAGGGTAGGAGTCAGAATCTGTGTTTTTTTCTGAAGCTTTAAGTAATTATTATTAACCAGCTTTTTTATAATTTCTGCTCTGGTAGCACTGGTGCCGATTCCGCTTCCCTTAATCTGGGCTCTTAAGTCCTCATCTTCTATCAGCTGTCCTGCATTTTCCATTGCTAAAATCAGGGCACCGGAATTATACCGTTTGGGTGGTGTCGTCTCCCCTCTTTTTACGGAAAGTCCACCTACCGGAAGTTCCATTCCTTTCTTCCATGTCTTCATCATTTCCTGGGTAGCAAGGTTATTTTCACCTGATTTCTTTCCATTTGAAGAGACTGCCACTTTTAAATATCCTTCAAAAACAAGCGTTTTAAAATTTGCAAAAAAGCTTTCTTCCTTGATTTTTACTGTCAGACTGGTCTTCTGATATTCTGCCGGTGGATAGAAAATGGCCAAAAATCTCCGTGCTATCACCTCATATACACTGCGGCTTAGGGAAGATAAGGAGCGGACTGCTCCTAGTCCTTGTCCCGTCGGAATAATCGCATAATGGTCTGTAATCTGTTTGTCGTTGACATACTGTGTTTTTGCAATTGACTGATGACTTCCAAAGCGGAATGCCTCCTGTGCAAAGGAAGAAAGGGGCTCATATCTCATCAGACCGTTGAGATTTTTATGAATTTCTTTCGCCACTGCAGTGGAAAGGACTCTCGCATCGGTTCTGGGATAGGTGACTAACTTCTTTTCATATAATTCCTGTACCACTTTTAGAGTCTCATCCGGACTGATTTTAAACATTCGGGAACACTCATTTTGAAGTTCTGCAAGATTGTATAAAAGAGGAGGCTTTTTCTTTTCTTTTTTTCGCTGAATCTGGGAAAGAACGGCCTTGATTGGTGTCGGATTTGATAAATCTTTTATCATCTGATTGGCATCCTCTTCTTTTAAAAACCCGATGTCTTTATAAAGCTTTGGAGACTGGTAATAGGCAGATCCTTCCACTGCTTTCCATTCTGCATCAATGGGATCTTCCAATGCGGTAATGGAGGCGGACACCTTATAAAAAGGCTGTTTTACAAAATCTCTGATTTCCCTTTCTCTTCTTACAATCATTCCGAGAACACAGGTCATCACCCTTCCGACTGCAATGACCGTACTTTTACTCTGTTTTAAATAATTACTGATTGTATATCCATATTTTAATGTCAAAAGTCTGGAAAAATTAATTCCCATCAGGTAATCCTCGATTGCTCTCATGTAGGCAGAATCTGCCAGATTATCATACTCGGAAAGATTCTTTGCCTCTTTTACTCCTCTTAGAATTTCTTCTTCTGTCTGAGAGTCAATCCAGACTCTTTTTTTCTCTTTTGAACCGACCTTCGCCATCTGGTCCACCAAACGGTAGATGTATTCTCCCTCCCGCCCGGAGTCCGTACAGACATAAATTCGTTCCACATCTTCCCGGTTTAAAAGGTCACTTACAATCTGAAACTGTTTTTTTACTGACGGAATAACTTCGTATTTATATTCTGTCGGCAAAAAAGGTAAAGTGTCCATTGACCAGCGCTTTAATGCCGGATCGTAGGCATCCGGATAACACATGGTTACAAGATGACCCACACACCAGGTAACATAGGCCTCTTCCGATTCTAAGTAACCGTCCCGTCTTTTACAGGGCAGCTTTAATGCCTTGGCAAATTCCTGTGCTACACTAGGTTTTTCCGTTATATATAATGATTTCATTCAGTTCCAACTTTCTAGTAATTCTATTTTAGTCCTCCGGTAGAACAAGAGTTTCCTCTGTATCTTTATCAAACAGATACACTTTGGAAATATCAAAGACAATCTCTGCAATATTATTCTTTTTTCCGGATTTTTCTGTGCTTTTTTTAAGGTCTGACTGCCGGATTCCCATATAGATTGTCTGTCCGCCGTAATCCTTTAGCTTTTCCGCCTGTTTTTCCGATAAAGGAAATGTGTTTGTACCGGTTTTTATGCAAATATTTCCTCCTTCACGGACGCATTTTACATCATAAAATTCCATGTCGAAAAGATATCCGGCTACAAAGCGGTTTGCCGGATTTTCTTTTAATTCCGTCGGGGAACCGATTTGTTTAATCACACCATCCTTCATGACAACGATGCGATCTCCTAATGCCATTGCTTCCGCCTGATTCTCTGTCACATAGAGAATCGTATCTCCCTGTTTTTCGTGTATTTTTTGGATTTCTTCATACATTTGTGATTTTATATTATCCTCAAGATTGGAAAGAGCCTCATCCATTAAGTAAATTTTAGAATTGCGCACGATAGCCCGGCCCCGGATTACACTCTGCTTTTGTCCCTCCGAAAGCTTCTCCGGTTTCTGGTCTAAAATATCTTCTAATTCAAGAAATTTTG
Organism: Lachnospiraceae bacterium; assembly: GCA_030526985.1. Lineage (GTDB taxonomy): Bacteria > Bacillota > Clostridia > Lachnospirales > Lachnospiraceae > SIG292. Next base: position 5,850 of record JAUNBT010000083.1, read on the forward strand.
CTGTTTCTCTCACCCGGCTGTCGATTTCTTTCTTGGACAGTCGGCATAGTCTTAAGCCGGACGCTAAATTATCATATACTGTCATATTGGGATACAGGACTGCATTTTTAAATATCATTGCAATCTCCCTATCTTTTGTATCCACATTGTTCATAATCTGTCCGTCAATTTTTAATTCTCCGGATGAAATCGTTTCCAGCCCTGCAATCATGCGGAGCACTGTCGATTTTCCACAGCCGGAAGGGCCGAGAAGTACAACGAATTCTTTCTCTTCTATCTGTAGATTAAAATTCTTTACTGCCTCAAATCCATTAGGATAAATTTTCTGAATATGTTCCAATGATAAAACTGCCATAATAATTCCTCCTGTATCGGTCATTTTATATCTGTCTTTTGTCCCACGTTTTTTCATCTGGAAATATTTTACTGTCTATTCACCCAGATAACTTTAGTATACAAGAAAGCGTTCTCATCTTCCATAGGGATACTCCACAAAGTTCTCCTGTTTTCCTGTTACAAAGTGATGAAGAAAAATTTCTTTTTAGTCATTTCTCTGTAACAATAAAAAAAAGTAAGGCTTACTTGTACAAATTGACGAATTCTTCTATGACCTTCCCCATTCGCTATCATTGGATATAATTACCATTAATATACCGGATTCCACCGCAATCGTTCCTTCTTCTTTTAATAGCTGATTGCTGATTCCCCGGCTGATTCCAATTTCTAATGTCTCATTCTTAAGTGGATAATAAAAACCGGTAAGAGTAATGCCTGTCACTTCCTGGGTATAAGGAATTAGAGAAACATATTCCTCCTTCTTTTCCCTTGTAATTGTTTTTTCCCCGGTGTGTTCTTTATCCATCATAAAAATCCGGTTATTCGGATCTATAATTTCCCCTTCTATTCCTTGATTTAAAAGGTAAGACAACAGGCCGATGTTTGCAAAGCTATGATCGAACCGGCTTCCCGTTCCTCCGATAATTGTCACCTTGTCCGCCTTCTCCTCCACTGCCCACATAAGAGCAAGATGGGTATCGGTATAATCCTTTTCAGGGGGATACCTGCGAATCGGTATATCGAGTTTTTCATATTCTTTTAAAATATCTGCAGGCAGGCTGTCAAAATCACCAATGATTTTATCCGGACAAATTCCCGCCTCTTTTGCATAAAGAAGTCCCTTATCGGCGGTTATTACCCTATTTTCTTCCTGCTCATTTAAAAGGGCAGGCCAAAGGGAGGAAAGCCAGTCTAAATCAACCCTTCCTCCTGTAATAATCCAAATATGTTTTACCATCTCTTTTTGTCCTTTAACTCTTCGTATAAAAGTTTATAATTCTCATACCGGCTCCTGCTGATTTTGCCTTCAGAAACGGCATCCTTTACACCGCAGACCGGTTCATTGATATGAACACAGCCCTGAAATTTGCAATAAGGCTCATACTGAATGAATTCATAAAAATAATCCTTTAACTCTTCTTTTTCCAATTCATCAATATAAAAGGAACTAAAGCCCGGCGTATCCATAATAAAAGTATCTTCTTCAATCGGAATCAGTTCTGTATGACGGGTCGTATGCTTTCCTCTTTTGATTTTTTCGCTGACTGCCCCTGTTTCCATTTTAAAATCAGGGCTTAAACAATTAAAGAGAGAAGATTTTCCCACGCCGGAAGGACCGGCAAAGGCTGTCGTTTTTCCCCGCAGCATCTGCCGGATTTCCTCAATTCCTTCTTTTTCATAAACACTCGAAAAGAAGACCTTACAACCACAGTTCTTATATATATCAAGAAGCTTGTCCTGTTCTTCGTCACAGACAAGATCTGTCTTATTAAAACAAATCACTGTTGGAACCTGCTGTCTCTCCATTCCAATTAAAAACCGGTCGAGAAGATTCAAGTTCGGTTCCGGATGGGTCAGAGCAAAGACAATGAAGGCCTGATCAATGTTGGCCACATTAGGACGGATAAGTTCACTTGTCCTGGGCAAAATATCAATAATATTTCCCTCTTTGTCATCCTCGCTTAAGAGATCAATACTTACCCTGTCACCGACAAGAGGCTTCCATTTCCGATTTCGGAACACCCCTTTTGCCTTACATTCGTAAAGCCCCATTCGCTCCACATAGACATAATAAAAACCTGCGATTCCTTTTACAATCCTTCCCTGCATTACTCCTCCACCTTTTCAAGTGTCACATTATAACTTCCTGCTTTATTGCCATCCCAATATAAGATAACCGTTGCACTTCCCTCTGCATATCCTTCAAAGCTTACACTCAACGGAAAATCAGTGGAATGTACATTTTTATTGAAAATAGTCTTTGTCTGTCCGTTCTGGCTCAAGACAAGGGATACACTTCCCTCTTCCACTCCATCATCAAATGGACAATCCACGGTTACCTGTCCTGGATAACGATAACTCTTTGGTTCTGCGCCCCGGCTTACCACCAGATCAACACTTGTTCCCTCTTCCACTGTCGTTCCTCCGTCGGGACTCTGGGATATCACCGTTCCCTCACTGTAGGTATCGCTGTATTCCTTTACCGCATTACCGACGCTTAATCCCTGATTCTTCAACAGGCTTTTCGCCTCGCTATAACTCTTTCCCACAAGAGATGGCACCTTCACCTCTTTTGTCTCCGGTCCTTTGCTGATTGTAAGGGTCACTGTGCTTCCATAGTCGGCATTTTTTCCTCCCTGTGGAGACTGTTCGATGACTCTTCCTTCTGCCACAGAATCACTGTACTCTTCCTGTGTTTTGATTTTAAATCCTGCCTTGTCCAGGCTTGACTTTGCACTGGATTCTTTCTTCCCTGTCACATCAGGAACCTCGGCCTGTTCCTTTCCAGTACTTACTACAATGGTTACTGTGGAGCCTTCCTCTAAATCATAACCATAAGGAACACTCTGCCGGATTACTTTATCCTTTTCCACATCATCAGACACCTCTGTCTGAATCGCTGCTTTTAGGTTTGCCTTTGTAAGTATATTAACAGCCTCCTGCTGGTTTTCACCAACAACATTTGGCATGGTAACAGAAGCAGTTTCCTTTGTGGTATCGTCCTCGGCCGTTGTTGTAGAAGAAGCAATTTCTTCCGTTGTAGTCGTCTCTACACTTCCATTTGTGGACGAGTTTCCCACAGTTTTTACAATAAAAGCAATAAAAATAATCGCAAAAATAATTCCCACTACGATAGTCAGACCAAAAATCAATTTTTCTAACTTAGGGTTCATCTCGTCTGGATTCGAAAAAGGACTTCCATCCGTAGACTCTTCTGCCACTTCTTCCTTTTGTGCTTTTCTTACGTAGGTTTTATCATATCCACCGGTCATTTTTTTAATTTTATCAACGTCGTCGCCTGACATTACAATTGTGGGCGAATCCACTCCGCCTGTCACGGAAGATACATTGACATAACTTCCATCCGTCTGGGAAAATACTTTCTTTAAATCTTCCACAAGCTCTGCTACCGTGCTGTAACGGTACTCCGGCTTTTTGCTGACCGACTTTAAAATAATTTTTTCTAAACTTTTTGGCGTCTGAGGGACAATCTGGCTCGGTGGAATCACTTCCTCCTGCAAATGTTTCAGTGCCACAGCCACTGGATTTTCTCCATCAAAAGGCACATGTCCTGTCACCATTTCATACATGGTAATTCCCAAAGAATAAATATCACTTCTGGTATCGACATAGCCGCCTCTCGCCTGTTCCGGTGAAAAATAGTGAACCGAACCGATGGTTGCCATCGTAATGGTATTGGCATTCGACGCCCTTGCAATCCCAAAATCTGTTACCTTGATTCGTCCTTCTTTTGTGACAATAATGTTTTGTGGTTTAATATCTCTGTGCACTGTATTGTTGCTGTGGGCAGCTTCTAAGCCCTGCGCAATCTGAATGGAAAAACGGACCGTTTCTTCCGGAGTCAATTTTCCAGTCTTATGAATATAACTTTCTAAGGTAAGACCTTCTACTAACTCCATTACAATATAGTGAAGACCATCTTCCTCCCCTACATCATAAATTGTAACAATATTCGGGTGAAGTAGCCCTGCTGCCGCCTGCGCTTCCACATGAAAGCGTTTTACAAATTCTGCGTCACTTCCAAATTCCGATTTCAGCACTTTGATGGCAACCAGACGATTCAATCTATGATCTTTCGATTTATAGACATCTGCCATTCCGCCGCTTCCAACAAGCTGTATAATCTCATATCGATTTCCTAGAATTGTTCCGGATTGCAGCATGCCATCACCTCTTCTCTTCTTTCTTCACGACTACTGCCGCAATATTATCCAGACCGCCCTGCTCGTTCGCACATGAAATCAACTGATTCACTGCTGCCTCAGGTTCCTTGAAATTCTTAAGGATATCTTCAATTCTCTTATCCTCTACCATATTGCTAAGGCCATCGGAACACATAAGAATTCTATCGTCATTTTTCATTTCCAGCTGAAAAAAGTCCGGTTCCACCGACATTTCTGCTCCCAATGCTTTTGTAATCAGATTTTTTTGAGGATGAATTCTGGCTTCTTCCTTTGTGAGCTGTCCACTTCTTACAAGCTCTTCCACAAGAGAGTGGTCTTTCGTAATCTGGGTCAGTTCCTCTCCCATAAGATAAAGTCTGCTGTCACCCACATTCATAACATTTAACTGATCATCTAAAATGGAGGCCGCAACAAAAGTAGTTCCCATCCCCTCATATTCCGGTTTCCCTGAAGCTAAATCAAGCAGCTCCTGATTAACCTGTTCCATCACTTCTTTCATAAGAAAAAGAGGCTGGTCCACCGAAAATTCTTTCGCCAGCTCCACAAATCGTTCCACTGCAAAAGAAGAAGCTTTATCTCCCGCTTTATGGCCCCCCATGCCGTCTGCAACAATATAAAGATTCGGCAGGAGTCCCACTGGTTCATCTGTATAATAAATATAGTCCTGATTGATGCTTCTCTTTTGTCCAACATGTGTCATTCCAAAAGCTCTCATACTAAATTCCCCCTTTCTGCTCGTCATTGTACCGTTTTCTAAGCTGTCCACAGGCGGCCTGTATATCCGCCCCCATCTCCCTTCTCACCGTTGCGTTGATATGCTTTCTTTCAAGAACGGATAAAAAGTCTTTTACAGATTCTTTATTGGATCGTTCATAATCTCTTTCTTCAATTGGATTGACTGGAATTAAATTAACATGACACAATTTTCCCTTTAATTTAGAACAAAGCTCTCTCGCCTGCTCTTTACTGTCATTCACCCCTGACACCAGACTATACTCAAAGGTAATTCTTCTTCCCGTTGCCTCAATATAAGCATCACAGGCTTTTAAAATCTCCTCAATCGAATACTTATTTGCAATCGGCATCAGCTGTTTTCTCAATTCATCATTTGGTGCATGAAGAGAAATCGCAAGGGTAATTGCTAATTTTTCCTCCGCCAATTCATAAATCTTTGGCACTAAACCACAAGTCGATACGGTAATATTTCTCTGACTGATATGAAGTCCCCTCTCATCTGTCAGCATTTTTATGAATTTTACAATGTTTTCATAATTATCAAATGGCTCTCCGGTTCCCATCACCACTACGTTAGAGACTCTCTCCCCCGTAGTTTTTTGAATGTAATAAATCTGATTCAAAAGTTCTGATACAGAAAGCTGTCTGGTCAATCCGTCCAATGTGGAGGCACAAAACCGGCAGCCCATCCGGCAGCCGACCTGAGAGGAAATACAGACAGAATTGCCATGATGGTATTTCATCAGCACCGTCTCAATAATATTGCCATCAAATAGTTCGAATAAAAATTTGGTTGTCCCATCGATTTCAGATACATATCGGTCTGCTTCCTTTATGGAATGCAACTGGGTATGTTCACTCAGCTTTTGTCTTAATGATTTTGGGATGTTATTCATCTCATCATAGTTTTGAATCAGCTTTTTGTGAATCCAGTCATAGACCTGTCCCGCCCGGAAAGCTTTCTCTCCAAGGGTCTGCATTAAATCTGTCATTTCTTCATAGGATAAAGAGCGCAGCTCTGTCATACTATATCCTCCTGAATTTTGCTATATAAAATCCGTCTGTTCCATGAATGCCGGGAAGGAGTCTTAAATATCCCTGCCGTGCTTCTTTTTCTAAATCATCCGGTATGTTCGTTTCTTTTTCCAATATTTCATAAAATTCTTCCGGTTCAAAGGGCAGCTCCTCTAAAATCCACTGCCTGTTTCCATCATTCTCTTCCTTTGAAACCGTACAGGTAGAAAACAGGAGAGTTCCTCCCGGTTTTACCATCTTCGAAGCATTTTTTAAAATCTGTCTTTGAAGAGGAATCAATTCCTCGATTCGCTCCTTGGAGGCGTTATATTTGATATCATTTTTTCTGGCAAGAATTCCGAGACCGGAACAAGGCACATCGGCCATTACAAGGTCTGCCTTCTCTTCCCATTCCGGAGAAGCTTCTCTGCCGTCAAATACCTCTGTCTCTATATTTTGAAATTGACAACGGTCACGGTTTTCCTCAATCAGCTCCACCTTCTTATCAGAAACATCTCTAGAAAGAATCCTTCCACTTCCTTTTTTTTGTTCTAATAAATCTGCAAGATGAAGACTCTTTCCGCCCGGTGCTCCGCAGACATCCAGAATCTGATCTCCGTCTTTCGGGTTTGCCACTTCACTGGCGAATCCGGAACTTACATCCTGTACCTGAATCCATCCCTT
>JAUNBT010000421.1 GCA_030526985.1 Lachnospiraceae bacterium
ATTGTGTTTGAGTCATCTGAAGGATTCTGCAAATCCTGTGTCATCATACTATATTGACGTTCAGTACGAATTAGAACCGGATTACTTTCATTACCAATATCCGTTGATCCTGGCATTTTTTCAGCATTAATTGCTTCATTTTCCTCGTCACACTTCTGAATTGCAGACATTGCGTAATGAGGATTGCAATAGAAATAACAGTCTGTTCCATTCAGGCTAGCTGTTACTTTACTATAATAATTGGTGGATGAAGAAATCGCATCAACTGAAAGCAAATCCCAAAAACGTAAATAATAGGAATCTTCCCCTATCATCAAGACAGAATTATCTGTCAAAGAATCATTTCCTGTCAATGTCGTTCCACCATTGTTCCATACTAATGAAGCACTACCCTCCAAAGCTTTGCGTGGAACAATAGATAATGAATCCTGTCCATCTTCACTTTTAATATCAGAAATCACATGGCTATCAACAGCTTCTTCTGCCTCATTTACACTTATTTTGGCTTTATCTGGATCGCTGGATAATAATATATAGCCATCTTGAATAATATCAAATGCATTTTTATCTGGGTCTTCAATCAATGAATTTATATTCATAGTTTGATTATAAAGACCTAGACTATATTTTCCTTCCTTCTGATATATTTCATAATATGCTAGCTGTGCATCGAAATCCACTACAGACCAGTCTCCATAGTATACACCAGACACCTCCGTAGGATTTGAGCCCTGATTCACAGCCTGGTTTGCTGTCTTTTTGTCCTGAGCAGTCTTATTGACTGTCGGGAATGGATAAGAAACCGCATTCCATGCTGAATCATAATTATGTGTCTCTACAATATATTTTGCGAGATCTGAATCATACTGTGGTTTACTTCCATTTCCAGTGTCACTGAATTCAGATTGAGGTAAAGTACGAGAATTTTTCGCCTTAATTGCTGAACCATTGACCGCTTCTCCATCTCCAACTGAGCCAATACCGCCACTTATGCCATTCAGATAATAACAATTTGAAATCTTTGCAGCATTCATCTTACCTGCAAAAGTTCCAGCTTTCACCGTCTCATTTCTCTTTGTTGCCTTACCTACGCTATAACAATTCGTATAGGTTGTTGCCGTTGGCTCTGTATTAGTTGAATCCTCTCCAATCAGTCCTCCGGCAATCATTCCATAGGTAGAACATGTGGAAAAGCTGTTTTGAATGGTAGAACCAGTACCAGAAACAGAGCCCACAAGACCGCCAGCTTTTCCTTTTGCTGTACCTGTTGCAGCAACATTATATGAAGTTTCTGCATAGACGCCTTCTTCTGTATAGCCACCGGAGTAGCTATTGGTAATTAATGTATTGGCGCGGCTAATACTTCCAATCAATCCGCCAGCATTTCCCGTCTCTGTTTGAACTGGAACTGACGCAAAACAATTCTCTATCACAACCTGCAATGAAGTATTATCACCATCACGCACATCAATCTGCCCAATTAATCCGCCTACATTTCCTTCTTTTGAATGAACATTCCTTGTATTCGGCCCTGGATCAGCCTTGTATTTGCCATTAGAAACATATACTCCAATATTGGAAATCGTTGGTTTAGTCGTACTATCATTTGGTCCACTTCCATACATAGAACCAATTAATGTTCCTGATGCTGTTGTATTTTCAACTGCTTTTGTGTCAATCAATTCCAAATTACTAATTGAAACTGCAATATCTTTATTTAATCCAATTACAGGGAAAATACCACTATATTTATTTGAACCTGCTCCATACGAGCGTGCCCCTAATACAAAATTGCTGATTTTATAGTCTTGCCCATTATATGAAATCAAGCGTCCATTAATAACACCAGCGAATGCTCCTGTTGTGGTCTCAATTTCTCCATTTGTACTGTAAATGGATCGAGATGTCCAAGTGTTCTGTGTATTTAACTTCAAAATTGCATCCGTTTTAAATAATTCACAATCACCTTCCCAGTCTAAATCCGCAGTTTGTTCTGCACTTTCCACAAGGCGTAAAACCTTTGGTGTACTTCCAACTGGATTTGTAACTTTCTCAACTGGCAATCCTGAAATTTCAGGATCCAAGTTCTGCAAATGTCTAATATTGGCTATTGTTACTTTTGAATATTTATTCGAATTATCTCCCTGTTCATAATTAGATTTGAATAAACTATT
>JAUNBT010000084.1 GCA_030526985.1 Lachnospiraceae bacterium
GGATTTTGAACAATAAGGCAGAGACCGGGAAAGGGAGAGATAAGGGGAGCCTGTCTATCATGGAGAGGCTGGAGCAGAGTAAGGCGCAGGTATCTCAGGAGAACAAGAAAACTGTTACAACAAAAGGAAAAGATGACAGAGAGAATCGATAATTTTTTTCCCTAAGGATTAAGGGAAAGACAGACTGGGAAAAGCAGATAACAGAATTACGATTATAAAATGTAAGAACTGATAGTGCTAATAAGAGAAAGGTCTGGCAGAATGCAGAAGGATTTTGTCAGACCTTTTTAATGTAATGCCAGCTTGAATGTATTTAGAATACGAAACAATACGATTATATGGCAAAAGAAGAAACAATGTGATATAATTTTTTCAGTCAGATTAGAGCAGGTAGGGATAGTCTGCGGTTTACCTTTCTGGAAACAGAAAGGAGGTCGGTATGAACACGTTGGAAGTTTTGACGCTTTTATTGGTTGTATTTGCAGCCTTAACATACATAGACAATAAGAATAACCGCAAGTAAAACGGAAAGGCTATCCTCTACTGGCCATAGAGGATAGCCTTTGTAATCCGTTATAAATATAACTTAGATTATAATGTTTCCGATTGATAAACCGTCGGACACGCTAATATCCTTCGGCTTCTAAGATGATTATAAACCAGCATTGCAAATTTTGCAAGAGGTTTAGGAGAGGAGGTGCGAAAGCACCTCTTTTTTTAAACAATTAAAAAGTCAAACCTTTGTCCAAAGTGCGCCAAACATTATCACATCCATATTATATGTAAATTAGTAAAAACTTTTCGATATTATTCCAAATTCTATGTAACCGTTACCGTGGAAATCCAAGTATCGTTTTGAAGCCCTTGCCCGTTTGGCTGTCAATCATAACTGTGCCGCCGTGGACTTCCGCAATTTGGCGAACCAGAACCAAACCAAGGCCGTGGCGTAGATTTAAGCGATCATCCGTGCTGTCCATGTCCATATAGTGCGTTTTCTCATTCAAATCGTTTAACTGATCAGAAGACAAACCGATACCATCATCGGAAATACAAAAGAAAGCGGTATTCATATCGCAGTCCAGAGTAATCTGAATATGGCAGCCTTCGGAATTGTGATGGATACTGTTTTGTACCAGATTGTTGATTGCCCTGGAAAGCAGGCGTGTATCACAATCAAGTACAAGGTTTTCAGCATTTGGCGTGATTTCAAAATCTATGGTATAGCTTTCGGGCAGTCCGCTGTTTAATAAATCTGCCATATAGGAGCGAAGTAATTTGGAAAGCCTGACAGATTTTTTATCCATTGGTTGCATATCATATTCTAGCCTGGAAACCAAATTCAAATCTTCCACCAGCGTTTTTATTTTTTGACCTTGTCGTTGTATGATTTGCGCCCGTTCCCTGCTGGCAGGACTGGTATTCTGGTCGTTCCCTATCAGCTCTGTATATCCTATAATCATGGAGAGCGGGGTACGAATATCATGGGAAACACCGCTGATCCAGTTTGCCCTTGCTTCGTTCTGCCTGCTTAATATATGGGATGCTTTATTTATGCTATCCGCTACTTCTGATAATTCGTCGTTTGTGGAGAGTGCAGCAGGTTTCCCCTCAGAAAGCGTATGTATGGAGGCAATGATTGGTTCGGTGCTTTTCAAAATTTTGCGTTTGGACAAAAAATAGGCACAGAACATCAATGCAAAATCGAAAAGCGCCATTACAATAAAGAATACAGGAATTTTTTGAACAGCTTTGGCAGAGAAATAATTGGTTGTGAATTTTGTGTAGCTATCCTTTGGATAACCCAGAATCAGCAGCCCATCCTCGTCATTCCAAACGAAAACAGGATAATCGGCAAGATACCCCTTTGAGAACAAAGCAACATCCTGTATGGTGTAATGCACAGGCAATTCTTCCGGGGTGTCATATGACCATGCGATTTGTCCATCAGGATTTAAGTAGATTGCCCAGATTTGATGTGCATGAAGCAACGCTTCTGTTTCTTCTGTTGTTCCGTCTTTTGTGGAGGATTCAGAAACCACCTCCAGCATATTTTGTGGTGAAGTGTAGCCGTAGTCATTGCGAATCGTGCTGTCAAATGTCCAGATAAAGAAGATAACATTTGCAATGAGCAGGGCAACGATAAAGGCGGAAAACGATATCAAATATTTTGAAATATAGGCTGCAAATGATTTCATGGCATCACTTCCTTGTCATCAATTTATATCCAAGCCCCTTTATCGTGATAAGGGAAACCGGTTTGGAGGGGTTACTTTCTATTTTTTCACGTATACGTCGTACATGGGCGTTCAGACTGTTTTCATATCCAAAGGGGTTGTCCCCCCATAAGGCTTCACAGAGTGTATCTACCGTAACAATTTTGCCGTCATTGCGTGCAAGTGTCTCTAAAAGAAGATGTTCTTTGGCGGTCAGAGGAATAATGCTGCTGCCTCTATGTACTTCTGCACGACTGAAATCAATCATACAGTCTTCAAGATGGATGACGTGACGTTCCTCCTTATAGCATCGGCGTAAAACTGCGTATACACGCAAAAGTAACTCCTGCGGGAGAAACGGTTTTGCAATGTAGTCATCTGCGCCAAGTCCAAGTCCGGCCAGCTTATCAGCAGCTTCGTCCTTTGCGGTCAAAAATAGAATGGGAATATCGGTGAATTGTCTCATTTGCCTCATCAGCGAAAAACCATCTCCATCCGGAAGCATTACGTCCAGAAGCGCTATGTCGGGGCGTTCTTTTTGGCAGATATCCAAGGCGGATTTCACAGTGGCAGCAACAAGGATATTTTGAAAATCATCGTTAGTTAAAATGTCTGATACCATTTTCAGTAATTCTGCCTCATCATCTACAAGCAGAATCTTTTTATTATGCAGAAAAGTTTTTTCCATTGCAGGACACCTCCTCGTATAGAGAAATTATAGCATACTATATCTATTTTGCCGATAAATCCATGAAAAAGTAAGGGAAAAGTAAGGACACGGGAATGATAATGTCAGGTTGGAGAGATAAGATAGAAGCATCGAAAGGAGATGTTTCTATGGAAAACATGATTATGACAGAAAATCTGACAAAAAAGTATAAGAACTTTACGTCAGTGAACGAGGTTTCCCTGCATATTCGCAAGGGAAGCATTTATGGGCTTTTGGGCCCGAATGGGGCTGGAAAGTCTACAACGATGAAGATGCTGCTGGGTTTGACAGCTCCCACACAGGGCATATTCACCATTCACGGCCAGCAATTTCCAAAAGACAGAGCCTCCATTCTTAAAGAAGTAGGTTCCTTTATCGAGTCCCCGGCATTCTATTCCAATCTGACAGGAAAGGAAAATCTGGATATCATTCGGCGTATCCTGAATTTGCCGCAATCTTCCGTGGAAGATGCACTGGAAATGGTTTCGTTGTCAGAGTTTGGAGATCGTCTGGCGAAGAAGTATTCCCTTGGCATGAAACAGCGTCTGGGGCTTGCCGGTGCTTTGCTTGGCAGACCACCCATTTTGATTCTTGATGAACCGACAAATGGATTAGATCCTTCCGGCATCCATGAAATACGTAATCTAATCAAATCACTTCCAAAACTTTATTCGTGTACTGTGCTGATTTCCTCCCATATTCTTTCTGAAATTGAACTGATGGCGGATGATATTGGCATTCTGAATCACGGGCGGCTTCTGTTTGAGGGCAGTATGGAAAAACTGCGGAAAAATGCCGTGCAGTCCGGATTTGCAGATGATAACCTTGAGGATATGTTCCTTTCCATGATTGAAAAGGATAATGCTGCGAGAAAGCAGAGGGCATTGTTATGAAGCTGCTGTTTACTGAATTAAAAAAAGAAAAACGGACAGGTATCATTGCAGTGATGCTTCTGGCGGGCGCTTTGGGAGCGGTTTATGCTTTCCTGAACTATATTGTCCGAAAGGATTCCCTGCTTGATTTGCCGATGGAGCCGATGGATGCTCTTCTCACGCAGCTTTATGGTGTGATTATGATTCTGAACTTGTTTGGCATTGTGGTGTCTGTATGTATGATTTACAGCATGGAGTTTAGAGGAAACGCTATCAAAAAAATGTATCTGCTGCCCGTCAGTGTGCCGGGAATGTATTTTTGCAAATTTTTGATATTGACGGCGCTGCTTTTCGTTGCCGTTGCTATTGAAAATCTTGCATTGGCAGTCATCGGCATTACCAATCTGGAGTCGGGGGCTTTTCAGTTGGAACTGCTTGTTTTGTTTGCCGGATATTCGTTTTTGACTTCCATGCCAACGGTATCCTTCCTGTTGCTTGTTTCATCTCGTTGTGAAAATATGTGGATTCCGCTTGGAGTTGGGGTGGCCGGATTTTTGAGTGGTATGTCACTTGCAAACTATCCCACCAACATCCTGCTCATCCACCCTGTTGTCCTGATGTTGCGTCCGGCGGTGGCTATGAGCGCAGTTCCTAATTCAATGATCTCTGTTATTGCCATCATAGAGACACTTGTATTTTTGCTGATTGGACTTGGAATGGCAAAAAAACTACATTATGAATAAGGAGGGAAAAACATGTCGTTTATGGAATTGATGTGTATTGAGTTTACAAAAGTAAAACGTTCTAAAATTATTCCTTTGATTTTTATTGCACCAATATTGGTTGTTGTATCAGGTGTTGCAAATTTAAGTACCTATTTCACAGCAGAATACAAGGGTGCGTGGTCTGCTATGTTCATTCAAAGCGAGCTGCTCTATGCCTATTATTTATTACCGCTGTCCATGGTTGTTGTCTGTGTAATGATTGCAGCACGAGAAACACAGAACAACGGTATCTTAAAAATGCTGGCGTTGCCAATCAACCGCAAGCAACTATCGCTGGCTAAATTCTTGGTGCTGACCTTTTATTTGCTCATGGAAATGGTAGTGTTTCTGGTTGTATTTATTGTAGCGGGATTGATTGCCACAAATACTATGGGAGTGACAGAAACATTGCCGTTTTTCTATCTGCTCAAATGGTGCGGCGGTCTGTTCCTGACCATGTTGCCTTGCCTTGCGCTAATGTGGGCCATCACAGTATTGTTTGAAAAAATATTGCTCTCCGTTGGCTTGAACCTGCTACTTATCATTGGGGGCATTTTGGTTGCCAATACGCCGGCTTGGATTCTTTATCCCTATTGTTACAGCGGGTATCTGGTATCCTGTTCCCTGCATGAGTTTTCGTCCGCTGTGTCGGAAACCGCATTCCAGTTATTTCCATTTCTGCCTTGTGCCATTCTGGTGTTTCTACTGGCACTTGTTTTGGCAGTAACACAATTTGGAAAGAAAGAGATGAGGTGATTGAAATGGAGCATAAAAAGCGAAAAGGTCTGAGTTCCCTTGCATTACTCTGTAGTGTTTTACCACTTGCAACCTTTATTCCAATCCGGCTCAAGATGACGCTTCCGGATGGTGTTCGTACCGTCTGGGGTGGCGCGAATATTGTCTGCGTACTTTTAGGGCTGATCCTTTCGATAGTCTGTGTAAAAAGCAGCGATGGTCGAAGCGCTGTCAATATCGGGTCCATGGCAATCAGTGCTTTATGGATTCTGTTGATTGTTGGAATGCTTGTACTGGCGTTGTTTTTGAATATTTTGCAGTGATTCTACATGAACTAAAAATGGCGGCTCTTAAAATCCAGAGTCGCCATTTTTGCTGCATTTTAAGAAGAAAGCCCTAAATGTTCTTCTGTTCCCATGTGCTGAGGTAGGCGCATTGATCGGGGGTGTGGAACCAATGCTCGCCCTCCTCGTAGACGGTCAACTCGGCTTTGTGTGCAGCAACAAAAGCCGTAACTGTTTGTCTGGAAGTCAAATTATCATGCCCTGCATACAAAATGGAGGTAGGCGTTTTCCATCCATCAAGGGGATGCTGTCGCACCCAGCAGAGATACGGCCAGGAAAGGGTCTGTCCAAAATTAGTTGGAATTTCACCTTTGGTCTGCAGTTCTTCTTTGGTAACGCCCGCCCAGCCCATCATATCAAGAATCAACTGCTCCATATGAACAATAGGTGACACGAATAGTGCCTTTTCCAGTGACGCCCCACCTAAAGCCAGCATGGAGAAATAGGCACCGATGCTGTTTGCCCGCAGACTGATCTTCTTCCAATACGCTTTCCGTTCTGCCAAAACTTCTTGCAGCTCCGGCACTACCGTCCATGGGTCAAAACCACTTGTCATAGCGACTCTCTGTCCATGCTGCGGCAGGTCAATGCCTAACACTTGATAGCCAATAGGAACAGCGATCTGGGCAAAAGCAGCAGCTTCTTCTTTACTGCCGTCCTGCCCATGAATAAATAAATAGCCCTTTTCCGATGGTGCGCCATAGAGAATCGCCGGAATTGAACCAATTTGATAAGCCTTCATTTCCATAAAAATCTCGCCCTTTCTGACTATTTTGCATGAAGCCTATATTTCGCTGCGAGGATTCGTTCCTCATCCTCCGCAGCATATTCCGTATATTGCACATCGGTAAATTCGTAGCCATCGTGATCGAGGCAGGTTTCAAGAATAAATAAGAAAATTCCGATGTCAATTTTGTTGTAGAACCGCACTTTATCCGCAGGCATAATTCCTCTTTTGCCGGGCTTCTTGTATTGATACACAAAAAGTGTGTTATCTTGATGTCCTACGATCCAGGGCTGTGTATTGCAGGCACTGGGTGAAAAACGAACGATATTGGCAGCCGGGAGAAGTTCGCCTTCCCATATTTCGGACAGGGGTTTCCTTTTTGCTTTGAACATATCCCTGCGAAACTTTTCAGCCGGCATTTTGGAAATGGCCATCATAATAACAAATTCCATGCCGTCCGGGGCCGGTTGCTTTGGCCTGCCGATGCCAAACCACAAAGCACCTATGTCTTTGGAAGCAAGATAGAGATCGATTTGCTCCCCTATGTAGCCAATATTGCGTAGATAGTTTCTTTGCGGCTCACTATAAAACAAGATATAGTACTGTGCGCCTCGGGTACAAGTCGTTTCACTTTCCGGAACAATGCGAATTTTTGTATGGATGTTTTCATCCAATGGCTTTATCACCATGACAAAGTTCTTAAGTTCACAAAGTGCGTTCTCTGAAATTACATCAGCCCCGCGGAACAGATGAAACGATTTTCGTTTGAATAGCATTTCATAATAATCAACCATATAATTCATCACTTTCCATTCAATGTGTTTGTGGATCAATTTCCTTTACCATTTTCTTACCTCACATATTTGTTATAATCATGTCTTCGTAATAATTTTCTCAATTGTTTCGTAAAAAGGGATTTTGCAGATCGTCTACATTCCACAAATCTTTCGGACTGTGTCTGCCGTTCTAATAGTTAGCATGTTGCTGATATTTGTGTTGGCTGTTTTTGACCACCAGTTTGATTTTTGATAATCTTTTCGAATAAAAGACCAGAATACCGCTTCTTTATAATTATCAATCTGCTCTATGCTATCCTTTGGTGGGCCAATCTCACTGAATACTTCATGAAATGTTGCAGGCCGTATAATGAAGATGAGATTGTCGTACACCTCTTTGTTGGCATTTCCCCACCAGCCTGGAGCATGACATAATACATCCTGCAGTTCATCTTTTGAGATTACAAAAACAGGTATATGTAGACCAAACTTGTCTTTTATCATCCATTCAAGCTGTTTAGTGATTATTTCTTTGTCGTCTTGATTGCATGAGAAGGCAACATTGCCGCTGTTCAAATAGGTCTTTACCTCCGCCAATCCAATCTCTTCACAGTTAATTTTTAGTTCACCCATAGGTACTTTGTTTTTACCGCTTATATTGATACCACGTAAAAATACAATATAGTTTATCATCACGCCATGTTACCTCCGCAAATTCAATTTATCGTTTCTTTTATGGCTGTCTCTGCTGTTGCGTCTGACGATTTCAGCCTCCACAAATAAGCTGTATAGCCTATCGACAGCAGGCAAATCGTAGCGCACACAGCAATTTGATACCCGATAGTCTGTCCTGACTCATTGCTGAATGCGGCCAGTGCATTGAATATACCATGAAACAGGCAGCATGGAAGCAGATGTTCTGTTTTTATTACAAAAACAGAAAGCATCAAACCAATGGCCAGGGCGTAAACAAGCTGTAACAGGGTGGGTACAAGTTCCGCACCATTTGCCAGATTGACGATATGTCCCAGTGCAAAGGTTAAACTTGAAATTAGGATGGCAAGTCCAGTGGAGCGTTTCATAAGTAGCCGCAGCAAGTAACCACGAAACAAGATTTCCTCAATAAATCCAACGCACAGCATGGCAATGATGTACCAAACCGTATCAAGAGGAGCATAGCGGAGAACAGCTCCGTGCCATAGATTTGCCGTAGCAATTACAAACATTGGAATCATGTATAATGTTTTACGAAACGAAAACTGTGTATGCGACAAAAAACCAAGCCTTTCAAAATCATGCCCTTTGGCGATGCCAAAGAGGAGAGCCGCAAGGAGAATAGCAACCGGTACGGTTCGCCAAATTTGAAGCGTCAGATTTGACGAGTGTTCACTGAATATTGTTTCAACTTTACTCATAATAAGTACA
The DNA here is from genome assembly GCA_030526985.1 of Lachnospiraceae bacterium. Lineage (GTDB taxonomy): Bacteria > Bacillota > Clostridia > Lachnospirales > Lachnospiraceae > SIG292. Next base: position 8,566 of record JAUNBT010000084.1, read on the forward strand.
TAGATAAATATTTTAATCAAAACACCAAACAATTCGGTTTTTTTGTTTTTCATCGTTTGCTCTCCTTTTAGTTGCGGTTCCATGTTTTTCTATTGAACAAAAGTGGTGTATTGTTAGCATGATTTTACTGCAATATAGAGATAGCAGTGTGCTTTGCCATCTTTTGTGTATTCACCCGGTACGGTACTCTCGTAGTCTGTTGTGAAAGCACGGCAAATCCTGCCGATGCGTTTATCCTCCCAGACGTGCAGCCATGCTTTATTTGCGGCTTCCTGAATGTTAGAACCATCGAAATCGTAGGCACGGTATTCACCGGTCTGCACTTTTTTCTGCATCTGTGCAAAAAAATCCGGTGTTGCGGTAAAGATTGTCAGGTCATAAGCCCCCGTTTCATCGGATTCGTAGTTTGAATATTTGGAAATAGGAGACAAGCCCTGCTGAAAAACTCCAACACTGTCAAACATCAACGGAAGCTTTCCGTTGACGATGTCCTGCCAGACCTCGCTGATCTTGTCCATGCCGTCCTCTGAGTTGTCTGTATGAATTGTAATTTCTTTTAGTAAGTATGCCATGTTTATCCTCCTGTTTTTGTTTCACTTCTTATAGTGAAAAAGCTGATAACTGCCCTCTTATTCATCTGCTGATTTTAGAGTAGCAAGCCATGTTTCAATCGCTTGCACAAGAATATATTGCTGTTGCAGGACAGCAAGACCGGCTTCCGGAATATCAGGTGCTTGTTCTTTGATATTTTTGTTTTCTTCGAGATAAGCTTTGAGGGTACTGATTCCATCTTTGATTGAATCCAGGCACTGTGTGCGGCATTCAGGTGTAAGCTTATCTATATTCACAATCACTGCGTTGAAATCAAGGAAGATATGAATGGGTTTTGCTGAAATCTCTAACATGAGTTTTTCAAATTCTTGATTGCCGGATTCGGTTAAAGAATATACTTCCTTTTCCGGCATTTTCCCTTCTTTCACGGTATTGCCTGTGATATAACCCTTCCCCTCTAACTGAATTACTTTTTTATAGATGGAGGGGGTACTGATTTTTACCCACCTGGATATGTTGCGATATTCCACAAGTTTCTGAATATCATAGGCACTGAGGGACTGATCCTTTAACATACCCAGTACAATTAAATCTATTGTTGCCATTTCTTTCTCCTTTCCTCTTGACATCTGCTATAAATTATAGTACTATAATCGCTGTTGTCAAGTGCTATATTTTATAGTACTGTAAATTATCACATCATAGGAGGAAGAAATGAATAAACAAAACTCAAAAATGGAACTGCTTGGCAGTGTACCAGTTCCAAAAGCACTTTTGGCTCTGGGGCTGCCCACGATGGTGGGTATGCTGATCAATGCGTTGTATAATCTGGTGGACGCATACTTTGTTGGTGGATTAGGAACAGATGCGATGGGAGCAATTACAGTTGCGTATCCGCTTGGTCAGGTCATTGTAGGTCTGGGGTTGCTGTTTGGAAATGGTGCAGCAGCATATCTTTCGAGGCTTTTAGGGAAAGGAGATAAGGAAACGGCTAATAAGGTAGCAAGTACCGCATTGTATAGCAGTGTACTCATTGGAGCCATTGTGATTGTTATTTCGGTGATTTTCTTGAAACCGATTCTGCGGCAGCTTGGAGCGTTGGACAGCGTAATGCCTTATGCGGTATCGTATACTAGCATCTATATTATTTTCTCAATTTTTAATGTGTTCAATGTAACTATGAATAATATCGTGTCCAGTGAAGGTGCAGCAAAAACTGCAATGTGCGCACTTATGGCGGGAGCTGTATTGAATGTAATTCTTGATCCCATTTTTATTTATTTACTTGATTTTGGTATTGCAGGTGCAGCGGTTGCCACAGCTATTTCTCAGGTGGTTTCCACGGTGGTGTATCTTATCTATATTTTTCAGAGAAACAGTATGTTTAGTTTTAGCATTAAAGAGTACAGTTTTACAAAGTCTATTATGTCAGAAGTATTGAAAATTGGCATTCCAACCTTAGTATTTCAGATACTCACCAGCGTTTCCATGTCCATGATCAATGGAGCTGCAAAAGATTATGGTAGTTCTGCACTTGCGGCTATGGGGCCGGTCACTAAAATCATGTCCATGGGAAGTCTTGTGGTTTTTGGCTTTTTGAAAGGTTTTCAACCCATTGCCGGGTACAGTTATGGTGCAAGAAAATTTGATCGTTTGAATGAAGCAATTCGGACATCTATTATTTGGTCAACCTGTTTTTGCGTGCTTTTCGGATTGGTGGCAGCAATCTTTTCAAATGGAATTATGGCTCAGTTTACGAAAAATGATATGGAAATGATTCGAATTGGTCAAATTGCACTGCGTGCAAATGGTATCTCTTTTATCCTCTTTGGTTTTTATACTGTTTATTCGTTTTTATTTCTTGTTATGGGAAAGGCAAAGGAGGGGTGTATTCTTGGGGCTTGCCGACAGGGAATCTGCTTTATCCCTGTAATTCTGGTGCTTCCTAATCTTATGGGATTGAATGGAATCCTTTTTGCACAGCCCACAGCAGATGTTCTCTCTGCAATCATCACGGTGTTTATGGCGATTCATCTTCGCAAAGAGTTAAACACAATACAGGCACAAATGGCGATAAATGCAAAGAAAGAGTAAAGCTTCAATCTCATAGATGGCTAATGCTATCTATTGGTCAAAAAGAACGTATGGTAGCAGCAACTGTTATAATTTACCGGATGTTAATGCTCCATATATTGGGTAGCTAGAGATGTTTATTTCTAAAATATAAATTAGGCAGTTGATTCTTTTAGAGTTGTAATTGGAAGAGAAATGGATAGTATATTATAATCTGCAGGCAAGGGAGTATCTAACCTGGTAAAAGCAACAGCAGATGGATAATGAGGAGGTGGTATCTATTGGGAAAATAATAATTTTGTCTTTGTCAGAAGAGGAAGAGGAAATAGTAAACGAGATAGTTAATAAACTGGTAAGCAGAAAAGGATTTCAATACGAGAAAAAGCCCCTTTCAGATAAACTAATTTACTCAAACTTAGAGATCCATCCTTATAGCAGAAAAGTGTATCACAGACATGAAAAAGTGGAATTGACTTATATAGAATTTGAAATTCTTTCTCTTCTGGCCCGTAGTCCGGGCAGAGTCTTCAGTAAGGAGACGATTTATGATTTGCTTTGGAATGAACCTTATTCCGGAGACTATAATATAATTATGAGCCACATCCGACACATTAGGGAAAAGATAGAGGATGATCCTAGCAATCCTGTTTACATACAGACCGTCTGGGGAGTTGGATATCGGTTTAATCCACATACAGGCAGTGACGAATAAGCCACTGCCTGTTTTTACAGTATGGGTCTATTAGTCCGGCCTGATACATCGTGTCTTTCTGGCAATAAATCCAGATATTTACTCATGTTTTCCTTCACATATTCCAGTTCTTTTGTTTCAGCTAAGGTAGATTTCAGCAGGGAAGAAAGCTGCTTTTTTTTATCCAGTAGCAAATTATATTGTTCCTTTAGTTTTTTCAAATCCATATGTTCCGGATTAATTCCCATACGCTGCAGCATACGCTCTGCACCTGAAAAAAGGATGATTTGAGATTCATATCGTCGTAGGAACCTGTCCTGATCTTTGGCTTTTTCGTAGCGATTATAAAAGGTTTTTGTTTCCTGATATTGCTCCGCATATTTGATGATTTCTGCCAGTTCACGCATCTGTTGTTCAATAGAAACGATGGTACTGTTGGCTGTCTTGGCCTGCAAGTTCAGCACCTGGAGCCGGGCGTCCAGTTCATCAAAATTATGGATATTTTTCGCAACCATCTGGTTGTAAATCTCGGATGCGATCTTTAGATTTT
>JAUNBT010000422.1:0-1325 GCA_030526985.1 Lachnospiraceae bacterium
AGACAATACTAATAGTAGACAACGGCAGCTATAATCTCTTTGATATAAAAGAGATGGCGCTGTCTTTTGAAGGACATATTATATTGATTGAAAACGGCAACAATTTAGGTATTGGCAAAGCGTTAAACATTGCATTGGCATGGAGTAAAAATAATAAGTACCGTTGGCTTTTAACGCTTGACCAAGATAGCGTATGCGCCCCAGACTATTTCGACCACGTTCTGCCAATGCTAGAGATCTCGGATGTAGGGATTATATACCCCACCATAATAGATAAAGGACAATCTGATGTAAAAACTCAAAATAAATCAGCAATAGGTAATTGCATTAACTTCTTTAAGCGCAATGCGAAACGTACTTTATGTGGCGATATTGTTCTACCTATCACGTCTGGATCTGTAATAAATGTTGATATTGCTGCAAAAGTAGGTGGGTTCTGCGATACAATGTTTATAGATGGCGTAGACTTTGACTTTGCATTAAAAATATATAAGGCACAGTTTAAAGTCATTCCTTGCAAAAGGGCAAAATTGTATCACAACCTTGGTAACCCGGCCGCGATAGACATTGGGTGTGGGGTTCTTGTAACTGCATCAGGACATAATCCTATGAGGTGCTATTACATGAATAAAAATGCGTGGTATCTTTTTTATAAGCATCATGATAAGTATCTTGGTTGGACTATATATAACATTCTTGCGGTTTTTTTTATGGGGTTACGAAATGCTGTTGTGACTAAATGTTATAAGAAATATATATGCCAAACACTAAAAGGGCAGATAAAAGGAATTAGTTTACCTATTTTTTTGAATATTAATGCTGATAATTAGGTCATAGCAAGTACAGAATAAGGCTAGGAGGTATTTAAATGGTCAATAATATAGAAAAAACAAAGATTGTAGGGGCAAGTATGTCCAGAGTGTCATTCTTTTTCTTTCTCTTACTTATAACAGACTTGATATGGTTAGGAACAGGAGAATATTGGCGAGTTTTGGTAGGTTTTTCATTAAGACATGTTATTTTTTCTATTACAATACTCTTTTCAATCCCCCTTGTTTTATCTAACATACGAGGTTTATTAGAGAATAAACCTTGTGTATATGTGTGGGGATTTTTATGCTATGTTCTATTCGCCCTATTGTGGGGAACAATAAACAATAATAACTTAAAAATAATGCAGCAGGATCTGTCTGGATATATGAACTTCCTTATTTTCCCAACAGTTATTTGCTTATTAAGCTCCTATAAAAATATACTATGTACAATGAAAGTAATTTTTGCTAATTGTGTCGCATTATCTTTAGTATCTCTTTATCTTGTTTTTT
>JAUNBT010000422.1:1356-2159 GCA_030526985.1 Lachnospiraceae bacterium
CAAAAATTTACTGGTTTCTAAATATTTATCAGCTAGCAGCAGTTAGTCCTCTCGGAAGCATAATAACAAGGATATTCTTTCATAATGGGACACGGTATTTATTCATAGGTATTTTGGTATGTTCGTACTTTTATTTTTGTTCTTATAATAAATCACAGAAAATACTTTTTATAGGTATGATGTCATTAATTTGGTTAGCCATTTTAATGTCATTTACGCGAGGGATATATTTAGGATGTTTTGTAGCATTATTAGTTGTTGTTTTTATGTCGAGAGCTAAATGCAAATATTATTGGACAAAAATGAAATCCCTTTTAAAAGTTGGAAGCTTTTCTTTTATATTGCTACTGCTATCATTCACATTTATTATCGGTGATAATCCTTTTGAATATGCCATTGCCCGCACTCTAATTGCATTAAATAATGAAGCGGAATTTAACGATTATACCTCTATAGAAAGCGAATGGAAAAGCAACGAGATTAGAGCCACTAAGGTCAGGTTATTATTTATATCTATTGCCGATAACCCAATATTAGGTAATGGGCTAGGAGCCGCCATAAACTATGAAAATGGGCTTGTAGAATATTTCTACTATGATATTATCAATAAGATGGGTATAATTGGCTTGCTTTTGTTTGTATTACCTTTTATTAGTATGATATGCATCAAACGATCTCCTTGTATAACAACAGAAGACGCTAGGCTTACATATCTGCATATAATATTTCTGGCGGGCATGGTGTACTTCTTAATAATAACAGCTTCCAACCCCAGCATGAATACTACAACGGGCATTTTGTAT
>JAUNBT010000423.1 GCA_030526985.1 Lachnospiraceae bacterium
CGTGCATTAGAAAAATGTCCCTCGCTCATTGTCATTCCGCCCCATCATGATCTCTATCATCAGTATTCCCTCAAATTTATGAATATCCTCAGGGAATACACTCCGATCATAGAAAAGTTTTCTGTCGATGAAGCCTATTGTGATATGACAGACTATTTAAGAGAAGGGGAAGACCCGGTTCTTGTCGCCCATCATATTAAAGACCGTATCTTTCGTGAACTTCATTTTACTGTCAATGTAGGGGTGGCTCCCAATAAACTGTTGGCAAAGATGGCATCGGATTTCCAAAAACCGAACCGGGTCCACACTCTTTTTCGCGAGGAGATTCCCGCGAAGCTTTGGCCGCTACCTGTTCGGGACCTTTTCTCTGTCGGTGGCGCCACAGCCCAGAAGCTGTTAAGTTTAGGCATCCACACAATCGGGGAACTGGCTCATGCAGATCCTTCTATATTAAAAGCACATTTAAAAAAGCAGGGTGCCATGATTTATGCCTATGCAAATGGCTATGATGATAGTCCGGTTTCTGCCGCCGATCACCTTTACAAAGGATATGGAAATTCCACCACAACTGCCTTTGATGTCACTGACGCCCAGACCGCCCGTTTGATTCTCCGCTCCTTAAGCGAGACGGTGGGTTCCCGCCTTCGAAGAGACCACCGGAACGCTTCTGTCGTGACGGTTGAAATCAAAAACCAGAATTTTATTACCCGCTCCCATCAATGCTCCCTTTTGTCACCGACGAATGTGACAGATCAGATCTATGAAACAGCTGCCACATTATTTGACCAGCTCTGGGACGGCAGTCCCCTGCGGCTTCTCGGTGTTCGTGCCACAAAATTATCCGAAGAAGAGACCCGACAGTTGAATCTGTTCGATATGGAACAATACGATAAGCTTTCCAAGTTAGACTCCGCCATAGACCAGATCCGGAATAAATATGGTAAAAATTCTATTATGCGGGCCAGTTTTTTAAATGAAGACCGCATCGACCATATGACTGGAAAGAAAAAGTAAAGAAGGCCTGAACTTTGTCAGTGCCTTCTTTGGTTTTTCCTATTCAATATTTTCTAATACAGTGACCGCATCTGCAAGATAATTCTCTTCTAAATCTTCTATTGCTCCATTGTCACATGCAGCGGATAATTTGCTGTCAATCGGCAGTCTTCCAAGAACCGGAAGGCTGTATTTTGCTGCAATATCCATAATGTGACTCTCACCAAATACGCTGATCTTCTTTCCGCAATCTGGACAGACGAGATAACTCATGTTCTCTACAAGTCCAAGAATTGGTACATTCATCATTCTTGCCATATTGACTGCCTTCTCAACAATCATTCCGACAAGTTCCTGTGGGGAAGCGACAATCACAATACCGGAAAGCGGCAGTGACTGAAATACAGTAAGCGGTACATCGCCTGTTCCCGGAGGCATATCTACAAACATATAATCAATATTCTGCCATAATGTCTCACTCCAGAACTGTTGAATCACACCGCCTAAAATTGGACCTCTCCAAAGAACCGGATCCGTATCATTCTCAAGCAGAAGATTCACAGAAACAACATCAATTCCGGTCTTTGTTGTCGCCGGCACTAAAAGTCCTTCCGGTGTACCATAAAGAGTCTCCTTCACACCAAATGCCTTCGGAATCGAAGGTCCTGTTATATCGGCATCCATCACTGCCGTCTTATATCCGGCACGATTCATTCCGGTTGCAAGTAAAGAAGTCACCGTAGATTTTCCAACGCCGCCCTTTCCACTGACAACACCAATTACTTTTTTTACAGAACTTCTCTCGTGCAGTTTAATCAACATATCTTCTGGAGATGTCTCGCGTTCTGCACAATCCATTCCGCAGCTTCCACAATCATGGTTACAATCACTCATTCCATTTCCTCCTTAAAACCGTCCTCTCTTTTATAAATGAAAAAAACGGACTATTTATTTATTCTAACCTGTTCGGTTTCACACTTTGTATAGTATAACACAAAAATAGAGTTATTACACCACTTTTTTTGCACGTTCGTCCAGCTTTTTGCCGGTTTTCCTGCCTGATATAATAACTCTATTCGATATGGGATTTTTGTCTAAGATTCGTCGTTACTTCTCGTCACTCATGCTGTCGTCGTTTTCGTGTTTGTTGTTGTCACTT
>JAUNBT010000424.1 GCA_030526985.1 Lachnospiraceae bacterium
TTTATTGAAAAATTTTCTGTAGAACTTGCATTTTTTACGGGATTGTTGTATAGTATAAATACTAATTGGGGTATGTGTTTGCGGACACATACTTGAGAAGGCCGGAGAAATCCGGCTTTCTTACATTTATAGCATAAGAACTCCCCATCGCTGTATGTATAATGGGGACAGGTACCTATAATTACGTATAGACGGACAATTATTTTACAGTTTTGGCATCTTACAATTCATCTTTCTAAATTTCATTTGTCATAATTGATAATCCCTTCCCGTAAATGCAAAAATACCGCTCTGTAAATTTCATAAGACGGTACTCTGCAAACTAAAAAAGTGCATGATAAATATATTTCTACCATACACCTGTCTATAAGTTACTTTAATATTTTTAAAAGTTGAATCAGTTCATGCTCTCTGCACGCTGCCTGTTCTCATACTCTTAATATCGTTCTAGAAATTCTGCCATCGTCATAATCTCCGGCATATCCACGTCCAAAACCAGAAAATCCTTATCGCCCGTCACGAATACATCAACACCTTCCATAATAGCCGTTGCCAATATTGGAGAGTCTTTTACATCACGCATTTCCGGGAATTCACTTAAATCCAATACCTTCGGTGTGTAGACCAGTTCAAAGGGAAGTTCCAGAAAGAAACAGTCAAGGAATTTCTTCTTTGTCGGAAACTTCCGATCTGTCACAATCCGCAGTTCCTCAACCACATAGTCACACACTACAATCTGGTGGCTGTCCGCCAGCCGCCTTGCGAGTTCCCTTGTCTGTGCGGACGGGAAGAAAATCATGGAGATGAAAATGTTGGTATCAAGCATTACCCGCAAACTAATACCCCCTTACTTCCTTCCGGATTTCCTTCATATAGTCCTGCATTTCTTCCTCTGACGTAAAACCGGCTTTCTCCGCTTCCCCGGCGAACGCTTCTTCTGCCCTCTTGAACGCCAGCATTGCAGAATTTTCAAAATAGAACCTGCCGTTTTCCTCCAAAATCACAATCTTATCCCCGGCTTTCAGCTTCAATGCATTCCGCACCGACACGGGAATGGTAATCTGCCCTTTACTGGAAATCTTTGCTACTTCCATGTGTCATCATCCTTTCAAAAATAGTCGCTTGGTTTTCTTTACTTTCTTTACATTTCTATTATACGCAACAATACGGATAATATCAATCTTTTTTAGCGGTTATTTCTGTAACCTAAATTCTTTTGAGGCTGCTTTTCTTATGACTGCAATGCAGTTGTATAATGGGGACAGGTACCTTACACTCGTGCGATATCATACTGCTAAGCTTTTGGAGTTCCTTTTGATGTTCATTCTGCATATCCATATATTTTTTTCCAGACTTAAAAGCTTAAATCTGCTGTGCCTGCGCTCTGCATCTCAAAATTAGAATTCATATCTACGCCCTCATTCCTATCACATAATAATCAATTACCGTTCGTATAAAAAGAAAATCAAAAAGCCATAGCGAAACCCTTTGGAAGCAATCCATCTGAGTGCGGGTTTGTTTCTGCTGATTTTACAGTCTCCGCCAAGTTTTGCAAATAGCTGACCTCTCCCACAATAATGATTACAAAAGGCTTTTCCTCCACCCGCAACAGAAATTATAATTGGAATCAGAAAATCTATCATACCAAGCCAGGCAAAAATGATATTAAAAAAGCCCAATCCGAAGTATACCAAAGACCAAATCCACATCTGCATATTTCTTTGAAATCATTTTCATCAGCAAAATATTTAAGAACCCTGGTCACAAAAAGAACCTAATGGGAACAGGCACCTTACACATCACTGTTCCTGCAGGATATGTTCCCATACTTTGACAAATATCTGGATACGGATTATTTACCGGAACTTGTAGAACGAATAGAAATTTACATAACTTTAATATCTCTTCTATAAAAATACCACAATAATAAAAGTGCAATGATTCCTGACAAACTGTCTGCCACCGGATATGCAAGAAAAACCCTGTCTACAACGCCAGACCTTGATAATAACCACGCTACCGGCAAAAGAATGATATAGCTTCTGCACAAATCTACAATGACACTTTGAATACTATGCCCCAATGCCTGTATGATTGAAGTGCTTACATTACGGACTGCAATCATCATATATCCACAACTCATTAAC
>JAUNBT010000085.1 GCA_030526985.1 Lachnospiraceae bacterium
ATAATGATAGCAAATTTACTGGGTCAAGGGAAGGTACTCACTATGGAGCGTTTACGTTCCATTGTCAAAATTGGTTTTTCAAATTTCACTTCCCGTGGTACAATGTCTATAATCATTTGAAACCAATTTTTTTTGAAAGGGGGCTCAATCATGCTGCAGATTGGAATATGTGATGATCAGAAACAGGCTCGTTTGGAACTGCGCTGGAAATTAGATCGTATTTTAGAAAAACGAGAAATTCAAAATCAGATTTATCATTTTCCTTCTGGGGAAGCAATCCTTAGCTGGATAAAAAAACATCCAGGCGAACTGGACCTGGTTTTTTTAGATATTGAGATGAGTAAAATAAACGGCATGAAAACTGCGCATCGGCTGCGGGAAACAGACAGCAGCGAAGTTACTTTGCAAAATAAGACCGTCCTGCCAATCAGTCGTTCCTGTCAGTCTTTTGCAATGACTGCACTTACCCGTGCCCTATTAGAATGAGGTAAAAAAATGATTTCTACAAAATTAGCTATCCTTACTATTTTACAATATATACTTTCCTTTACAGGTGCATGGTTCTGGGAGCAGACGTCTAAGCGTTTTTTGTCCGTCCGCCCGGGAATTTTTCCTTATGCAGCCCGTTTATTTTTCTTTTCCATAGGAATGACCGGACCCATGTGGATTGGAGATGAAAATCTGCTGTTTTTCTTTCCCATGTTTCTCTTTTTGTTTTTACAATGCTATCAGGGAACACGCTCAGCTCGAATCTCTGTAGGAATTACTTTCTATCTGCTTTTAGCCGGACTGGGCATGATTGTTGACTCAACCTATAATCTGCTGCCAAACAATACATGGAATCTATCCGACACTTTATCCATTTGTTTCAAACTCGGAACAGCCGTTTTCGTCTTTTTTTTAGCACAAAAATTAAATCCCCGCAAACATGCTTTGGAATTACCGGGACGTCTATGGGGGTTGTGTATCCTGTTAAGCTTGGCCCCTCTGTTTACAATTCTGTCTTTTTCCGTGTGGAATGGATTTGGACGAAACCAAATGGATATCAGTCAGTACCGAATTGCCTATACGATTCTCCCTTTCGTTTTGCTATCTGCACTGGCAATTCTGGCTGCTATGATTCTCCTTTCTAAGCAACAGGAGTTAGAGCAAATATCTCGACTTTCCTCTATGCGTGAAACCTACTACGAAAATTTGAAACGTGGGGAAAGGCAGAAAATAAAACCATTCTCCTTCGGGCACGGGCAGACCGGGGAATGCTTATGCTGCGAGTAGAAAATGGTTTTTATAACATCCCAAAACAAACAGATGGCACATTTCTTACCACAGAATCAGACTCATCCGCTCATGGATTTGGCATCCCCGGCATGCAGGAAATTGCTTTGCGATACGGTGGAACTTTAGAGACAAAGATTGAAAATCATCGTTTTGAATTGGTGGCTTGTCTTCCTCTTTAAATCATCCCTACGAAGTCATCGCTTGATTTCAAAAGAATCGGTTCTTCCATAATCTTCTGTAAAATAGTAATCTATTGTCAGATTGGTTTTGTCATACACAATACTCCAAACTGTTATCTCTTCATTTCCTGAAAAATTACTCTGTGCCACACCGCTCAGATTCTTTTTTATTTCATACAAACTCATAATTCCATCTGATTTCCTCAGATTTTGTGTCAGTAAATCATATCTTTCATGGGACTGCTCACTTCCAACATCATAATACTTTCCCTCAGTAAGATAATGGTTCGTCACTACCGATGTTTCTGTCACTTTCATCTTTTCATCCACATATTCCACCACCACACTGTTGCCATCCGCATCCGAAATTGACAGATGATGTGCTGTACCAATATCAGAGTTCATATCATACTGGGACAAAAGATCAACCGCTTCCTCCACATTCCCTGCACAATCTAACAACAGACGAATTGCTGTCGTCGTTGTAAGGTCTGCTTTCTCTGTCTGCTGATGGGTTTCTATCTCATTTCCTGCCACCAGATCTGCCACACATAAACCCATTTCATTCATTCCATCAAGGGGAACATAGATTGCTGCAAGTGACATATACTGATTCATCAGTCCTTCCGGTTTCCAGTCTTCTCCAAACCCCAGAAAATCAAGACATACCGTAGAATAAGACTCATACCCCTCCTTTGGAACCGTATGTACAATCATGGCGTTACATGGCTCCCAGTCATAATTTCTTCCACATAGCTGATTTCCAGTCGGACTTTGTGCTGAGATAGTGCTGCAGCCAAAATCTCTTTCATTTGACGCTGATACTTTCTTTTTATAAAATCCATTTGACAAAAAATTCGTAATATACTTTGCCATCTCGTCACTGTCTGTGGCACCCCCCTGCTCTAGAAACGCAGTAAAGCCGTAATCACCACGATATTCCATCTTATAAATTTCATGTTCCCCTTTTGTTTCCATGATGTTTCCCGCATCATCTTTTGCATAAAGGGAATCTATTTTTTTTACTGTTTGTGCAGCCTGCAATTTTTCATGGAACATTGCATAACCTGCAATGAATACTCCAATGACAATCACCAGAATAACAGTGGCAATCATGGATGCTGTCTTTTTCTTATTTCTCTTCATATGATTTTCCCTTCCGTTCTCTTAACTTTTGATTAATATCGTCCGCCATCTTCCAATCCTTTGTATATGTCATAACACGAACCAGCACGTCGATTAAAAGTATAATAATTGCAAAGATACTTCCATCGTAAATCCCCTGATACATTCCGAGCATTTTCCCTGCAAAAAGTAAAACAATTTCCAACAAAATCGTATGCAGTATTGTTCTTATATTCCACTGTTTTTTTGTTAATTCTTCTCTCGAATAATAAACAAAAATTGGTAAGTCAGCCAATGCACAAAACAATAGAATCCACCATAAATAATCAATTGTAATTACCGCATCCGACATCAAAAACGTACAGTAAACAGTAGCAGCAATGATTGTACCGGCTAAGATAATAAAATACTGTCTCACCATTTTATTCAATATTGTTATAAAATCCATTCTTTACACCCCCAGCCTTTTCTTTAATTCTTTCACATACTGTCTGGACACAATCCTCTTTTCTTTATTCATAAGTGTCACTTCGAATCTACCGGAAAAGGATGGTTCAATATATTCAATCTTATCACTATTTAACACCAACGATTTTCCTGCGCGAAAAAAACTGGTATCCTGACAAATTTCTTCAAATTCATATAATCTCATTTTTGATTCAAAGACATCCTTCTCACAGTAAATGAAAGAATGATTATCTACAACCTCAAAGTAGAAAATATCAGTGATTTTTAACCGGTGAATTTCACCATTCTGATACCCAATCAGTTCCTTCTGAGGTAGTTTTAATTGTTCTATAAAAGAGCGTATCTGTGAATTAAGTTCATGGCAACGCACAATCACTTCTTCTTCCTGAGATACATCTATCTCTTCCACTGTAATCTTCACCTTCTCCACCTCCCTACTAAAATATTCCGGTTGAAATATATCGTCTTTTGATAAATCCGAAATATTTATTATCCATAAAATTCTCTTCTTCTATCATATACGAATCTCAAAATAAATCTATACCTGTCACATTAAGTTGCCATATTTTGATTGTAAGTTGCAAAAAACGCCTTTGAATATACCAAAGACGTTTTTACAACTTCATTCCACTTTACTTAATTCTTGCCGGCAAATCCACTTTCAATATCACGAATTCCAAGTATTTTCAATATTTCAGGATGCTCATCTTCTCCAAACACATTGACCATATTTTGTATCCCTGCCCGGTTTTTATATGCCGGAAATAAAAAACCGGATTCTACTCCCTGCGGTTCATAATCAGAATCTATCGGACAAACAGTACAGACAAGAAACGGATAGACCTCTTCCGACTCCCACTGCGAGGCATGATCCGTTCCTTTCCTCGGAATATCATATTTTCCCAAAAAGAAAAATATTCCATAATCATGACTTGCCGGATATTGTTCCCCAAACATTTCATAAAAAATATCCAGTAAACCATCATTTTTTAAATCATCTTTTAAAATTACATTCAAAAATTGCCATACAGTTCCCTGTCTCTGTACCGATTCTGGAAAAAAATGCTCTTTTAATTCCACATTTGTTCTGGCAAAGGGAATCGCTTTTGCCAGTTTTAATTTCTGTTCCTGCTCTACTTTCGTAAGCTTCTGAAAATGAATATTAAAGGTTCCATCCACATATCCATCTTTATCAAAATAAGCTCCTGCAATCCTGTGAAAGCAGTTCCTGCTCATTGTCATACGCCGAGTCAACTCCAGCATATCTTCTCTGTCAATTCCATTCATTTTTATGTTTCGTCCCCTCTCTTTGCATTATTTTCTCGTACTGGCAAAGCAATTTAGCAATTTCATTATTTTTTACGGGTGAAATATAGTTCTTGGCCTCTTCCGTTATTCTAACAGACGCAATCAAATCTGCTTTCGTCTGTGCAAAACCACGCCCCCTCTTTGCGGATACCCTCTGTACCACCACTTTAATTTGTGCGAGTTGTTCCTTAAATAAAGGAATCAACAAAAAATATAGAGCATCCTCTTCTAAAGAAAAAAGGCCCAGACTTTCTTTTCTTGTATTCCAAGCTGCAATTCTATTTTCACCGGAAAATGAAAGCTGAATTTGTTCATTCTTTTTTAAACGTGCGATTGTTTGGGCTGTTTTTGTTCTCCCTTTTTCACCTAAAAAGGCACGAAATTCATATGTTTCACGTTTTTGAACATCTACACTGACAGGATTCCATAACTTCGAGAGACATTCATAGGGATGTATGTATTGATGCATCATTTTATAAAAAAGTTTTATCTGATAGGGAAATCTGATTTTCTCCCACTCCTGTTCTGATAGATACAGATTACTCTTCTCCTCTGACTGCTTTAATAGTTCTAAAGATGCCAGCCGAACACTTCGAAGCAGCATAGTGAAATCTTCCTCATCCGGATTCCACATATATCTGCCCCGGCAAATCTCCTGATACAAATCTTTCACATCATGCTCCAATGTATAAGGCAAATATATGGTTCTTTCTGAAAACGCCTGCTCATTTATTTTTGCATTCCAAACAGTTTTCCTTGGTTTTGATTTCCTTATCTTTTCATACTCAGTCTGTATCATTCCATAGGCTTCGATTATTTCCTGTGCCACTTTTCTATATTCTGGAAGATCCGAACCTATTGCATCTGGATGATGTATTGTCATAAGTCTTCGATACTTCTTCTTTATTTCCGAGAATTCGACACCATACTCTATATCCAGAATCTCCATAGCTCTCCTCAAATGCATTTTTTACTCCTTATACTCTTTGGTCTCGCCTTAATGCATCTGTATAACCAACTGTCGGAATATATTTATGTCCAAAAATATTTTCGACTTTTTCTTTTTTGGACGCCCACACTCTTCCTGCTCCCAGATATAGAATAACAGGCATTTCTATTTCTGCTTTCATAGAAACTTCTGGCAAGCCGGCAACATATCCACCAAGTCCAACTGCAATAGCTTGTAAAATGGAGGTTTTCCCTTTTCCGTTTACCCCTTTAATCAAATTAAATCCTGATTTAAATTCGATTTCTTTATATTTTATTCCTTTAAAATTCTTTATTTCTACTTTAGAAATATTCATAACATTTGTTTTTTATTCGGTTTCCAGTACATATAGCATACTGAATTCACCCAAAATTATTATACTCCCAGTGACTGTTCTTTTCAACGTAATTATAACTTTGGGGTTCGAAATATCGCAGTTCTTTTTTAATGGTATGCTATTTTTGTTTGCATACTTTAAACAAATATCCATACAAAAAAGGAGCAGATTACTCTGCTCCTGCATTTACCGAAGAAACTCTAGGATTTGGTTCAATTCCCGATAATTCAAATAACTCTAATCTGAATCATATCGAATTGTGTCTATTTTTCATTGTTGTTTATCTGTTTATACGCCTGATTTACGCAGTTCAAAGCATTTAGACTTCTTGGATATCCGATAAATGGCAGACAGTTACTGATTATGGCAATTAAAAATTTCTTATCATTTCCGATTTTCATATTCGCCACTGCATGACTGGTAAGCTGTGGTTCACAGCCACCCTGGGCTGCCAGAAAGCAGAAGGTAATCATCTCCCGCTGTCTGTAATCCAGTCCTGTTCTGGTATAAAAATCACCAAAACAATTATCCGCAAGCCATTTATTGATATGTACGGATTCCTCCGGTCCGGATTTATAAAAGTCTTTCATTCCTTCTCCGAAGATATCTACCTGTGCCTGAATTCCTTTTTCCAGACGATTTTCCATTGTGGTAGTTGCCTGTCCTTCAAGAGGAAGGCTGATTCCATTTGCCGTCAATATGTCATTCACTGCATGAAGAAACGGAAATACTCTTCCAATTCCAAGATAATCCACTGCCTGATATACCATTTCTTTTATTTCTACCGGTGTTACTCCAAAATTCATAGCTGCCGGCATCATCGCCTTAAACTCGTCTATGCCCTGGCATCCCAACAGTGTTGCAAGAATTGCCAGCATTCTTGTCTTGTCCTCTAATTTTGCATTGGGTTCATTAATTACCTCATCAAACGCAAAATTGTCAAATCTCTCAATAAACTCCGGATCTGTCTCTAAAAACTTCGAAACATATCCCGGAAACATTTTCTCATGATATTTCTTTGAAAATTCAGAAATTGCCATATGAAACAACCTTCTTTCTACTACTCTGCTAAACTGTTAATCCATTCTTCTACTTCTTTTTCAGAAGTCTTTCAAAAATGTCTGCCATACCTATGCCTCTGGTTTTAATGGTCCATAGAAGTAACTTGCTGTTGCACCACCATCAATCAGGAAGTCTGCACAGTTCTCTTTTAACTGCCTGATTACAGAAATCTTTTGCGGGCATACCTTTTCACATTGTCCACAGCCAATACAGGAATCTATCCCATGCCCCGAATCTGCAATTATTTGATAGTCCGCTTTGCCTTCTTCTATCTGTCCCCATATCAGCTGTTTGTTTCTCGCTGCAAATATTTCAGGAATCGGAATCTTCTTGGGGCATCCTTCCGTACAATAATGGCAGGCTGTACACGGAATCGATTTTACACTGTTTAGGATTTCCTGTGCTTTACGGATTGCTTCTTTTTCCTGTTCATTAAGCGGTTTAAAATCCTTCATATAAGAAAGATTATCTTTCATTTGTTCCACATTTGACATTCCCGATAACACAGCCAGAATTCCATCCAAGGATGCCACAAAACGAATGGCCCAGGAAGCAAAAGATGCATCCGGATTAACTGCTTTAAATAGTTCCTGAACTGCTTTGGGTGGATTTGCAAGTCCTCCTCCCTTTACCGGTTCCATAACCACGATAGGCTTTCCATGTTTTCTTGCCACTTCATAATTAGCCCTTGATTGAACACCGGGATTTTCCCAATCCTGATAATTAATCTGTAATTGGACAAATTCTACATCGGGATGTTCTGTAAGTATTTCATCTAACAGCTCCGGTCCATCATGAAAGGAAAAGCCATAATGCTTAATCCTCCCCTTAGCCTTTTCTTCTTTTACGAAATCCCAGAGATGAAATTTCTCATATTTTTTATAATTACCCTTAGATAATGCATGCAGCAAATAATAGTCAAAATAACCCGCACCGGTTCTTTTCAAGCTGGTTTCAAATTCCTTTTTGGCAAGTTTTTCTGTTGGTGCCATCGTGACAAAAAGTTTTGTTGCCAATGTATAGCTTTCTCTCGGATACCTCTCTACCAATGCTTTTCTTATCGCTTCCTCTGAACCTTGATAAACAAAAGCCGTATCAAAATAAGTTAATCCCGCCTCCATAAACAGATCAACCATTTGACAAGTCTTGGAAATATCAATTCCCAAGCCTTTATGTGGCAGACGCATAAGACCAAAACCCAATTTATTACTATTTATTTCGTTATTATCAATCATAATATACCTCCACTTTTCTTATAATCCAAGCTCCTTAAACCATGTTGTAACTGCTTCCCTTGCTGCTTCCTGTTCATTCTGTGCAGTGGTCCCTGCAACCGCAAGTCCATCTAATACCTCTGTTCCTTCACAGGTGTCCGCAATGCTTGATTCTGTACCTGATAAACCACTACCTGCATGGGTGCAGAATGGGATAATGGTTTTTCCCGAAGTTCCTGCTGTGCTATTTCTGTAGTCTCATCGTAGTCCTCCGGATATGACTCTACGGTTCGTATTTCAAACAGTCCGCCATTCACCTCTTCTGCAATCATTTCTGCAATAATTGCTGTATTCCCTTTTTCTATGGTTCCTACTCCATAATTCTCACCGGTTCTTGAAAAATATGCTACCAACACGCCGCTTTCTCCTCCTTCTATTCCTCCCATTTGAGACTCCGTATCTGTAGTATCTGCACTTTCATCACTCTGTTCTGTTTCATTTGTAGAACTATTACTTCCAGAATTACTATTTCCGCAGCCTGCTAAAGACAGTATCATAAATACAGTTACTAAAACAGATAATATTTTCTTCACTATTTGCACCTCCAGACAAATTATATGTTATGATATGATTATAATTATTCTTAAAAATAACAACAATTCCATCTACTAATCATATCCATTAGCAGAACTTATCTTAAACTTCTAAAATAACTTTCCGCTAAAAAAATGCAATCAGTCACCTTTATTGTGAACTGACTGCTGTTTTTATCATTACACAGACTTTTTTGCCCATGTAGTTACTGTATTTTCAGATTTAGCAGCGTCTGCACCATGTACTGCCAGACCTTTTCCAAAGGTTGCTCCCTTGCAGAGTTTCTTTAAATCTCTTTCACAGCTTCCCAACCCACTGCCTTCATGTGTCATGACTGCCATTACCTTCTTACCAGTAAAATCCAGCTTTTCAAGCTGGGTAAACACAGCCATTGGATAGGTTCCCCACCAGCAGGGACCGCACACAAAAACATTCTCATATTCTGAAATATCTTCCAGATATTTTTTCAATTCAGGTCTCGCATTTGCACGTAATTCTGCCTTTGCATCATCGATACATGCATAATAATCCTCAGCATAGGTTTTCACAGTTTCCACTTCAAACAGATCTCCACCAACTGCCTTCTGGATAAATTCTGCTACGATTTCCGTATTACCTTTTGCAATATTCTTAATACCGCCATTCCAATAGTTCTGTCCTTTTCTTGAGTAGTAAATAATTAAATTCTTTGCCATGATCATTTCCTCCATTTTCTTTGCTTTATTCGTGTACTTTACCGATTTGTGATGCTTGGATGCAATTTTCGCCAGTCTTTCATCTGTCAGTAATTTCTTATCTGCATGTCCCAACGGATACCATGCTTCCATGCAGATTCCATACTGATTCAGATATTTACGCAGTTTCTTCTGTTGAAAATCCGGATTACATTCCATCTGATTAACAGCAGGAAGTATCTCCATATCCGGAATCAGTTTTTAAGGAGTTTTTCTGTGTGATTGCTGATACCGATGGAGCGAATCTTGCCTGCCTTTACTGCCTCTTCACAAGGACCGTCATTTTCTACCATAAATACCCCAAATCCCTGTGAGGGTATCTGACTGCCGTCATTTAACTTCATTGTGTCCATTCAGTGCACCTCCTGCTCACATTTTATGGTTAATTCTGCATGATAGCCCGTTCCATTTATTGTGAAAATAAATTTTTCATCAACAAACCTCCCGTATAAGTTTTTAATAAGTAGATGCTACTGCTCGTGTCATAAGCCAACAATTATCTTTCTTTTTCAGGTTGATTTTAAGCCTCAAATGCCAATTACCCGGTCCGCCGCCAAACACAGCTGCCATGACTCTACTCTCACCTGTCAGCTCTGCGGTATCATTCATCATCTTGACTGCAATACGATCCGGCTCCTCGGAGTAGTAATTCAGTGTTCCATTTGCAACAGCATTCAGAAATGCGCTTTTGGACTGACGCATCCCAGTCATATGCACCAGTACAAAGTTCTCATCTAAAATCTCGGATAGCAAGACCATGTCTTTTGAAATCATATGTCGGTACATTTCCCGATAAAGTTCCTTAATCCTTTGTTCCTCGTCCATCATGGTCTCCTTTCTGTTCACATCTATGTGACTATAGTAACGATTACCGTTCCCTTTTTTTGTTTCTCTTTACATTTTTCATTATAAAGGTGTATACTCTAATTATCAAATCGAAAACTTTAATAACTGATTTAATGTTTAAATTACATTTCCCTGGAGGTGCCCTGTGAATACAAAACAAATTGATTATATTCTGGAATTATCCCAAACTAAAAATTTTAATCATGCTGCTGAGAATCTGTACATCTCACAGCCCACAATGACCTATCAGATCAAGCTTGTGGAGGATGAAATTGGCTTTCAGATTTTTGAACGTTCGGGAAAGGGTGCTTCCCTTACCCCTGCCGGTGAGCAATTCTGCGTAACACTTAAGAATATCAAAAACGAATTAAACCGTGCCATCGAGCAGGGACAGAATTTCAGTTCTGTTTATCAGGATAATGTTAACATCGGTCTTCCTATGCGTTCAGCAATTCATCTGCTTCCGGAAGCTATTACAAAATTTTCTGAAAAGAATCCTTCCAGAAGATTTATCCGGAAGGACCCTAATGGTTGGCGGAGGTTCCCCACCTGCTCTGCGTGCTGTCCAGAATCGGCTGATTGCAAGTGGAAACATTCGCTATTTCAACAGTCATGACCACGAAACAACTCTGACCAATGTGGCTGCTCACCGTGGTGTCTGTCTGGCACCTGGGTTCTTAAACAGCCATAATCATGAATTTGCATGGACGCCTTTTGTATGTGAAGAGCACTTTGGCTGTGTCCTCTGTACCCATAACAATGAACAGCGTAAATCTGTCCTTGATTTTGTAAAACTGCTGCAGGATACCTATACAGCAAAGAAAAATATTCTCACTCTGTAACATCAGATTTACCTTCATACAATTATTTTCGAACGGCAGAACCCCCAAATACTCCGGATGTTTTTATCTGATTCAACTGGTTATCAATCTGAGTCACTTCCTCGTTTGTAAGAGAAATATCCGCTGCTTTTGCATTTTCTTTTAGTCGCTCAAGCTTTCTGGAACCTGGAATCGGAACAATATAAGGCTTCTTTGCCATCATCCATGCAAGGGAAATCTGTGCAATGGTTGCCCCTTTTCCCTCAGCCAGACTCTGCAAATAAGAAATCAATTTTTCATTTTCACGATATCCTTCTTCTGTATACTGTGGCATAAAGCTTCGATAATCCCCTTTTTCAAATGTTTCTCCGGGCTTATACCCACTGGTTAAGGTGCCATTGGCAAGGGGACTGAATGCAACATAACCTACCTTTAATTCCTCCAAAACCGGAAACAGACTGTCCCACCGTGCCATCATAGAATACCTGTTCTGGATACAGGTCACCGGACATACGGCATGGGCTTTTCTTAAGTATTCTTCTGTTGTCTCAGAAATACCCCAATGCAAAATTTTTCCTTCCTGTATCAGTTCACCCATAACTCCGGCTACTTCTTCTGCCGGAATCTTTGGGTCAATTCGATGTTGATAATACAAATCCACATAATCTGTCTGTAATTTTTTCAGGCTTTCCTCTATGGATGTCCTTATGGTTTCAGGTCTGGAATCCGTAAGAAGTCCATTCGGACTATGATGTACACCAAACTTTGTGGCAATTTTCACTTCATGGCGATGATTTTTCAGTGCATCCCCTACCAGTATTTCGTTGTAACTGATGCTTCCATCCGGATTTTCTCCAGTGTAGCACTCTGCCGTATCATAAAAGGTATAACCAAAGTCCAGAGATTCTTCAATCGTTCTCTTTGCCGCATCATAATCACTTGGCACGCCATAAGCATGGGTAAATCCCATACAGCCAAGTCCTACCGCCGATACGGTCAAATCTTTTCCTAATGTTCTTGTTTTCATGTTGTTCTCCGCCTTTCTGTTATGAAAAACACCTGTATCCTAATTCAGATACAGGCATTCTCCCGACTTATACTAATGTCATAAACCATTCTACTGTTTTGGGATCATAGTGTGAGAAAAACAGACTTTCTCCTCCGTCCAGTTCCCGAATCTGTGTCATCTCGTCCTCTGTCAGTTCAAAATCAAAGATATTAAAGTTTTCTTCCATTCTTTCTTTATGTGTTGATTTTGGAATTAAGACAACATCTTCTTGCAGCAGGAAACGAAGTGCTGTCTGTGCCACACTCTTTCCATGCTTCTCTCCAATTTCTTTTAATACAGAATTGTTGAAGAAATCGTTCTTTCC
>JAUNBT010000425.1 GCA_030526985.1 Lachnospiraceae bacterium
GAAGCATGGCTATCGTTTAAAAGCCATGCTTCTTCTTATGTGTTTGAGACACTTTATTTTCTGCGTTCTGCTAAAATAACCCGGTTGACAGCACTAAGAAGTGCTTTTACAGAAGCGTCGATAATATCATTGTGGATACCGGAACCCCATACAACGCTATCGTCCGGCAGTTTTAAGCCGACATAGGCACATGCCTGGGAGTCAGAACCAATCTGTAATGCATGCTCTTCATATTTAATAATAGAAAAGTCCAGTTTACAGTGGCGTTTGATCGAGTTGCTTACTGCGTCTAAACGTCCATTTCCCTGACCGTGGTAAACCTTGTGGATACCATCCCGGATTAATGTGATTTCTGTGGAAATTCCGGTTGGTTCCTGAACAAAATGCACTTCAATTAATTCAATCGGAGAAATAATATTGACATAGCGATTTTCGAAAATGTCAAGAATTTCTCTCGGAGCAAGTTCTTTGTGTTTGTGGTCGGATACACTCTTGACAGCATAACCTAAATCTTCCCGCATTTTTGCAGGAAGGTTAAAGCCATAACGCTGCTCTAAAATAAATCCAATGCCACCCTTACCGGACTGGCTGTTAATGCGGATAACGTCACCTTCATATTCTCTTCCCAAATCCTGTGGATCAATGGCAAGATAAGGCACAGTCCAGTGTTCGCAGTCGTGGTCTTCTCTCCAGTGCATTCCCTTTGCGATGGCATCCTGATGGGAACCGGAAAAGGCAGCGAATACCAGCTTGCCGGCATAAGGATGTCTAGCAGGAACTTCCATACGGGTGAGACGTTCATAGGTTTCAGTAATGGATGGAAGATCAGAGAAATTCAGTTCTGGATCCACACCGTGGGCATACATATTAAGGGCTAAGGTCATAATATCTACATTTCCCGTTCTTTCTCCGTTTCCAAAAAGAGTGCCTTCAATTCTGTCTGCTCCGGCAAGAACAGCCAATTCTGCATCGGCTACGCCTGTTCCTCTGTCATTGTGAGGATGAACAGATACAACTACGTTTTCTCTGTATTTCATATGGTCACACATATATTCAATCTGGCTGGCAAATACATGAGGTAAGGAGTGGGAGACAGTGGCAGGAAGATTAATAATTACTTTCCAGTCCGGTCTTGGTTTCCAGACGTCAAGTACAGCGTTGCATACTTCTAAAGCGTAATCAATCTCTGTTCCGGTAAAACTCTCCGGAGAGTATTCGAACAGATAATCTGCCCCGGCCTCTTCTGTCAGTTCTTTTAATAAAACAGCTCCTTTGACAGCGATATCTATAATTTCTTCTTTTGATTTTTTGAATACCTGTTCTCTCTGGGCAACGGATGTGGAATTGTAGACATGAACGATTGCCTTTGTTTTACATCCCTTTAATGCCTCGAAGGTTTTTTTGATAATATGTTCTCTGGCCTGGGTAAGCACCTGAATTGTAACATCTTCCGGAATCAGATCATCTTCAATTAATGTTCTTAAAAATTTATACTCTGTCTCGGAAGCAGCCGGAAATCCGACTTCGATTTCTTTAAAACCGACAGCGATGAGCATTTTGAAAAATTCTAATTTTTCATCTAAACTCATGGGAATAATCAGGGCCTGATTGCCGTCTCTTAAATCTACGCTGCACCATGCAGGTGCCTTGTCAATGTAATCCTTAGAGGTCCATTTCATAGAAGGAACCGGTGGCATATCATACATTCTTTTGTATTTTTTGTTGTTCATCATAATTTCATCTTTCCTTTCATTTCATATACATTTTTCTGATTTTCAGGAGAGGAACTATTTTGTGATATAAAAAAAGTCTTCCATCTCCTTATCTAGAGACGAAAGACCAATATTGTCTTACGCGGTACCACTCTAATTCACACTCTTAAGTGTGCACTCAAATCAGATACGGGCAAATGCCTTATATCCTGCTGCTGTAACGGTCAGCTCATCCGTCTCCACCTACTATATTGTTCAGCGAGCTACTCAAAGGCGAGTTCAAATCTTCCCGGCAACTGTCTTACACCAACCGACAGCTCTCTGCGTGCCTGAAACATCCTACTATTCCTTGTCATCGTATTTCAGATATAGATATAATCTACCATATGAAAAAGGGAAAGTCAACGAAAAAATATATTTTTTTT
>JAUNBT010000426.1 GCA_030526985.1 Lachnospiraceae bacterium
TTCGTTATGATTGTATTGTGTCATGTTAGAAGGAAACCGTATGTTAGTAAAAACATGTGTAAAAAGATTTATTTTCCCTATCGTGAGTTCCATCGTTTTTTTCGTAGCTCTTTTTAATGAAGACAAGCTGCCAGGAGATGGAGCGGGGGATGCGTTTTTGTTGTTGGTGATTTTGCCAGCAGCTTTCTTGTCCCTGTTTTGGGCAATTTATGCGGATATACGTGATATTTACCGTGTGAAGGTTAAGGGAGAGTGCATGCCGGAACCATCACCGGGGATTTTTAAATACTTACGAAATGTCTGGCAGGAAAGAAAAGAAAGATTGGATAGGATGGACAGTGGTACCAGAAAGAACTATTATCTGCTTAGTATTATTGGCGGAGCGCTGATTGTCTTAGGCTTTGTTATTATCATATTTTTAAATTGGATTGTAGTGAGTACGTTGATTTGGATCGCAGGAGTAACCTGTTTTATTTACTCATCTCCGGAAAGATACAACAGTGCGGTAGGTACCGTTAAGACGCTTTCCTGCTCGGAAACAATGACCATCGAAGAATTGTATCAGGCATTTTATAAGGTGGATACAACCTTCGGAACACCCTATATCGGTAAAATCCGTTTTGTAAAAGGGGATTCTTTGATCTTTGGACCGGACAGTGTGGGGGAATATATCTATATTTATAAAAGCGGAATCCGAATTTATATTTCTGAAGGTTATATGGAATCGCTGATTTTGGAACAGAAAACGAAGCCTTATCGTAAGCCGTCCCCATGGGATACGACCAATTATGGGAATGTGCTTTGTTACCATATGGAGACAACGATGCTTCTGACGGAGATGTTTGATTTGGTGCAGAACTATCTGAAAACAGGTAAGGTGCAGGCATTGGAACCGGCGAAAAAGCAACAGATTTACTATTTCAATGAAGATTTTAAACTCCTGGGACAGAGATTTTCTTTGAAAGATTGTAATAGAAGAATCATTTACGATATAGAAGGAACCGCACCGCTTTTGTCCTTTCGTATTCTGGAGCATGGGACAGGAAAATTACTTTTTAAAATCACAAAAGATGTGGTTCATATGCTTCCGCAGTACCGTTTTTTCGACGAGGCAGGAAAGCTGTATGGAAGTTTTGAGAAGAAGTTCGTATTAACTCATGATGAGTTTTCGATGGAATTACCGGAGGGAACTTTGGTGATGCGACAAATCGTTGGGCAGATAGGTTCGAATTATCTGATTAGTATCAATGGGGAAAATATTGGTAGTATCGCAGAGCGATTAAATTTCACTTTGAAAAATCTGGTGTTTGATAATACCGTGATTCTCGTCCGGGATTCGAACTATAAATTGCTGCTGACGGCACTGGCAATTATGGCAGCCAGAGAGTTGACCAGAGATAGGGATGATTAAGATGAAAATAATAATTTCACCAGCGAAGAAGATGAATATGGATACAGATACATATCCAGTGAAAAACAAACCGGTATTTCTGTCAGAGACTGAATATTTGCTTCAATGGATGCAGCAGCTTTCCTATGAAGGCGCAAAGAAATTGTGGAGATGCAATGATAAATTGGCCTGGTTAAACTATGACCGCATCCATAATATGAATCTTCAGAAGAATCTGACTGCTGCAATCTGTTCCTATGAGGGATTGCAGTATCAGTATATGGCACCGAATGTATTTTCCGAGACGGAGTTATCGTATGTACAAGAACACCTGCGGATTCTATCGGGCTTTTATGGAGTGCTCCGTCCTTTTGATGGAGTGACGCCCTACCGCTTGGAAATGCAGGCAAAGGTCTTGTTGGGAGAGTACAAAGATCTGTATGGGTTCTGGGGGGATAAGCTGTATCGGGAAGTAGCAGATGAGGAACATCTCATTATCAATCTGGCTTCCAAAGAATATTCGAAATGTATTGAAAATCATCTGCAGGAGCAGGACCGGTTTATCACTTGTGTTTTTGGAGAGAAGATTGAGGAGAAGGTTATTCAAAAAGGAACCATGGCCAAAATGGCAAGAGGAGAGATGGTTCGGTTTTTGGTAGAACATTGTGTGAAGGAGCCGGAGGAATTGAAGGAATTTATGAGGCTTGGGTATAGATTCAGCGACGAGGATTCTGGGGAGAATGAA
>JAUNBT010000427.1 GCA_030526985.1 Lachnospiraceae bacterium
CTGGATTGAAAAGAATAAAGAGTGTAGAGAGTATTTTGGTAGTGTGGCTGGAGGGTCGGCATATAAATTTGGACTGTTTCAGAAGAAAGAAACTGGAATGTGGACAACGGGAAGTCCTCAAAAATCGCATGAACTTGAAGAGAATGAAGCTCTTGAGGTCGGGCGTAATATCAGGGATGCACTTGTAAAGGGCGTTGAAATTATTCGGGGTGCGAGACTGGTAACACTTGCAGATTATGAAAAATTGGATGCTGATTTGAAGGTTGGAATTGGCGAACAATACTATAACTGGTCATGGGTGCATAAATATTTTTCACTAATATGTAATGATAAATTGAGTGGTTTCCATTCTGATGAGTGGCAGTACCATGTTTTGCGCGCATTAAAGATACAACCGAGCGAAAAATACTATACTCGAAGCGGTCAGATAGCGATGATCCAAAATTACGCTGGCTGGTACTATAGAGAGTTGTTTGATGTCTTTTTTGATTGGTTCGGAGGACCAAAACAATTCGTCAGACTGGGTACTTCGGATTCCCAAAAGAACTATGCCGCTGAGTGGGCAAAAAGATCGGTAGTAGGTATTGGTTGGTCGGAAATAGGTGACCTCACAGATTATCTCCGGGGCGATGATATCGACCGTAAAGAAGTCCAAGATAAGCTGAAGGAAACCTATTATCAGACAGATGAGAGATTAGCTTCCAGAAAAGCAGGAGAAATAACACGCTTCTACAAGTGCAATAACAATACGGTTTTTGTCATTATGGATGGTGAGCATCTTGTTGCTTTTGCAGACGAAGTGGGAGATTATTTTTTCGATGCCAATTCGCCTATGGCTCATTTGCGTCCGGCTAAATGGAAATTTGTTTTTTCGGAGAATGAAAAAATGCCTGAGAAGGCAGAAGGGAAAATGACATCCTGTTTTCAGTTGACGAATGAAAGCAATTTGATGTATCTGTATGAGCGATATTATTACGGCGAGGATTTGGGGAATAATCTGACCATAGATGAGGAGCCTAAAAAAGTGAATGTGAGTGAATACAAACCATTAAATTACAATACGGGTATTTTCCCGGAATATGAGCGGAATCGGATTGTATTCGGTGCGCCCGGAACAGGAAAAAGTTTTAAGATTAAGCAGGAATGCGAAAATCTTCTGGCAGGAACAAATGGCGATTACGAACGAGTTACACTCCATCCAGATTATACATACTCACAGTTTGTTGGCACCTATAAGCCTGTAACGGATAAAGATGGCAGAATAAGATACACATTTGTTCCTGGGCCGTTTATGCGAGTATATGTAAATGCTCTCAAAAGCGGGCGAACGGACACTCCACAGCCTTATGTATTGGTTATTGAGGAAATAAACCGTGCAAAAGTTGCTGCTGTATTTGGAGATGTATTCCAGCTCCTCGACCGTGATTTTGATGGAATTAGTGAGTATGATATTCATGCTTCAGAGGATGTAAAACAATATCTGGCGGATAAGCTAGGTGGAGAACCGGAGAATTATCAAAGGATTAGAATACCAGATAATATGTTCATTTGGGCAACAATGAATAGTGCAGACCAGGGTGTCTTCCCTATGGACACCGCATTTAAACGCCGCTGGAATTTTGAGTATCTTGGCATCAATGAAAACGAGTCAGAAATCCGGGGAAAGATTATGCTCGGAACCAGTGTGACGCAGGATGTGGAGTGGAATGTTCTGCGTAGAGCCATCAACGAGAAACTGGCAAAGGAGTACAAGGTCAACGAGGATAAGCTGATGGGACCGTTCTTTATATCCAAAAAGGCCCTTAGAACCATCAGTGAAGAAGATGATACAATAGCCGATACAGACCGGTTCATGGACATCTTCAAGAGCAAGGTCATCATGTATCTTTATGAGGATGCGGCCAAGCAGCATAAGCACAAGCTATTCTCCGGCTGCGAGGACACGTCAAAGTATTCTGCGGTTTGCGACAGCTTTGATGACATCGGAATCCAAATCTTCGGAGAGGATTTTGAGGAGGTATACTATAATCCGCAGAAGGGATGATTAAAGGATGGATATTATTTCTAATTTCGTCCGGGAGCAACAGCGGTATACTAAAAATCAGTTGCGGGCATTGTTCTCGTTTGACGA
>JAUNBT010000428.1 GCA_030526985.1 Lachnospiraceae bacterium
TCTTTCCATTCGAAGACTTTTCCACTCTTATTTTTTTTAAAGACAGTTTTGTCATACATTTCCAGCAGACTGCCTATGAGTGGATTTCCTTTTTTCGCTCCGATGATGGCTGAGCCAACAGAACAATCAAAGATAAAATTCAAAAACGCAGGATACTTCAACAGTCCATCAAAAGACCGATTTACCATAACATCCGTATCCAGATAGATTCCACCATATTCATAGATTGCTTTCAGCCGATAATAATCACCTATAAATCCCAATTGTCTCTCAGCAAATGTCTTACGTACAAAATTATTCTCATCAAAGCTGCAATTGGATTCATCCCATCGCATGATCGTATAACCTTTTAGCTTTTCCCATGAATCGATACATTTCTGCAGTGCCTCTGGAATGGGTTTACCTCCAAACCAGCAATAATGAATGATTTTTGGTATTGTATTACTTTCATTCTGAGTATTATTCATATTTTCATTCTACTCCTTTAATATTTCCCTTGTCGGACTACCATATCATAAAACGAGTGATCCACAAGTTTCTCAGTTTCAAATCGGGTACTAAGTTTGTGAAATCCGGTACTCAATTTCAAAATATCAAATTTTCTTTGTTCATATGTATCGTAAATGTACGTAGCCAGCACATGCGCATCCACCTGACTGATGATGGGCATCTTCTGATAATCTTCCTTGTAATAATCCAAAACCATCGTCATGAAGATATGAAACAGAAAATAATTCACTGCCCGATTCTCTTCCTTCCAGTATTGATACAGTAGTTCTCTCTGAAGACACAGTACATTCGAATTGGTTGTGCTGTAGATGAACCAATTATTAGTTTCCATAATTTCCGGATTGAAACCAAAGTAATAAAAACTATACATAAATAACGGTTCTTTATCAATGTACTCTAACATTTTCCCATCTGTGCATAGCACGGTTGCATCAATCCAATAACCGCCATACTTAATCAAAAGTTCCAATCTAAGCAGATCTGTAAAATGTGCCGTTCCCATAATCCCATCCCGCCATTTTTGCACGATGTAATCTGGCATTGTCACATAGTCAAATATGTTATTTTCATCAATAACAATTATTTTTTTATGGGGAAGATTTTTTTTCAGTGATTCATAACATCTGTGCACCAATTCCGGCGCCTGATTCATCCCTTGCATCCAACACACCCATACGGTATCCGGATTCGACTGCTTTTCCAATTGCTCCCACGAGCGATTACAGATACATTTGTCAAAATATTTTTCTTTTAAGCTTTTATAATAAATCATTCTATGCTTTTGTGCTACCATCACATTGTACAAAAATGAAAGTTTGGGACCACGATATTTGTATTTCATCATCATTTGATCCCAAATGGAGCCCAGTAACATATGATCTTTTAACTTATATTTTATCTTCTTCCATTTCTCGCTCATATAATTTCCTTTCCAAGTTTTGAACATTCCAGCTTTCTGCTACTTGGAATGCCCCGTACTATATATAGCATATATCATTCTATAGGCTCCTGCTTTGATCAATCCCTTCATGATTCTCTTCTTATGATTCAATGTGGATGCATCTAGTGCTTTGCGAAATGTATCATCTTTTATAATCTGACGGATTCTATCCTGTTTCTTCTCTTTATTCCATCCATCGTAACAGCTAATCATCTTTAAGTACATCATCGTCAGCCTGGAATACAGACTGTCTATTTCATTCCTCTGTTTCTGATGGTTTTCATACCTATTGCAATATACCTTTGCCTTGTTATAAAAATCAGTCAGTGCTTCAAAATAATTCTCATGGAATTTGAACACCAACGTTCCTGATGACTTCAGGAAATAATTATAATATGCTTTATTATTTAGGATAAGCTGATTGCTGTTTCTTAATAAATCAATGGAAAAAGCCATATCTTCACAGATAGAGAATTCCGGTGTGAATCTAATGTTGTTTTGATCGATCAGCGACTTTCGAATCAACTTATTCCAGGGAGGATTCAATAATTCTTTCTCTATAATAAGCGAAAAGCATTGTTCAAAAAACTGCTCTCCTGTTCCCGAAAAAAATTGGCTGCAGCTATTATCTATTAATGAATTCTCATCCACAATATGATAATGGAAACAAAACAGTACTA
>JAUNBT010000086.1 GCA_030526985.1 Lachnospiraceae bacterium
CGTTCGAAGGTCAACAGCATCCGAATCTTTTGACAACCGCTCTACCGTCTCCCAGCTTAAATAAGCAGAATTGACATCAATATGAAAAATAATGCGTGGATTCAAAAAATCACCTCCTGCGAAAATATGTTCTGCATTCAGTATAACATAGGAAAGGCAGCGGCCGCAATCCTGCGAAAAAAATAAAGTCACAAAGTTTTCAGAATTAGAAGGGAAATCCAGCTTGATTTCTTGCTGTCTACTATTTATAATGGAGAATATGTGAAGAAATGTCTCACATGTCGATAAAGGAGGAAAGAATGAACGATAAGAAACCGGATAATAATAAATTGAATAATGGAAGAATAAGAATGCTTTTAGTTCTGGTTGTGGTGAGTCTGCTCGCTACAGTCATGTTTAATGGTGTTCTCAATCAGATTCAGACAGGAAAAGAGGAAAAGATCAGTTATGGTGAATTCCTGCGGATGGTAGAGGCTGGAGAAGTTAAGAGTGTCGAGATTGACACGGACCGGGTAGTCCTTACGCCAAAGGAGCAGGAGAATCCTGTAGTGAAGACGACTTACTATGCGATTCGAATTTCTGATATGGATTTAGTGAATCGGTTAGAGGAAGCAAAAGACAGCGGAAAGTTAGAGGACTACGATGCAGTGGAAGAGAGTAGCTCTTCTGCGATTCTGTCCTTTTTAGCGGCATACATTTTACCATTTGTGCTGATCTACGGAGCATTTTACTTTATCATGCGAAATGCAGGAAAAGGCGGCATGATGGGAAGTGTTGGAAAGAGCACAGCCAAAGTGTATATGGAGAAAAAGACGGGTGTTACCTTTGCGGATGTGGCAGGTCAGGATGAGGCGAAGGAATCCCTTACAGAAATGGTGGATTTTCTTCATAATCCGAATAAATATTTAAAGATTGGAGCAAAGCTTCCGAAAGGCGCCCTTTTAGTTGGCCCTCCGGGAACCGGAAAGACGCTCCTTGCAAAGGCAGTGGCAGGCGAGGCGAATGTACCATTTTTCTCCCTTTCCGGCTCGGACTTTGTTGAGATGTTCGTTGGTGTGGGAGCTTCGAGAGTGCGTGATTTATTTAAGCAGGCACAGGCAGTAGCACCTTGTATTATTTTTATTGATGAGATTGATGCAATCGGTAAAAGCAGAGACAGCCGTTATGGCGGAGGAAATGATGAGAGGGAACAGACGCTCAATCAGCTTTTATCTGAGATGGATGGATTTGATACTTCAAAAGGTCTGGTCATATTAGCAGCTACGAACCGTCCGGAGGTGCTCGATCAGGCACTGCTTCGACCAGGCCGATTCGACCGCCGTGTGATTGTGGAGCGACCAGATTTAAAAGGAAGAGTGGAGACACTCAAAGTACATGCCAAGGGAGTGTTGATGGACGATTCTGTTGACTTTGAAGAGATTGCCTTAGCAACCTCCGGAGCAGTAGGTTCTGATCTTGCCAATATGATTAATGAGGCGGCGCTCGGTGCGGTAAAAGCAGGTAGAAATGTGGTGACACAGGCGGATTTATTTGAGGCTGTGGAAGTGGTCATTGCCGGAAAAGAGAAGAAAGATCGAATTTTAAGCAAAGAAGAAAAGGAGATTGTTTCTTATCATGAGGTTGGTCATGCATTAGCCATTGCTCTTCAAAAACATACAGAGCCGGTTCAAAAGATTACCATTGTTCCGAGAACAATGGGGGCATTAGGATATACCATGCAGGTTCCTGAGGAAGAAAAGTATTTGATGAGCAAGAATGAGATGTTGAATGAGCTTGTCACATTGTTCGGCGGCCGTGCGGCAGAGGAGGTGAAATTTCACTCTGTCACGACAGGTGCTTCCAATGACATTGAGCGGGCGACGAAAGTGGCGCGTGACATGATTACAAGATATGGTATGTCAGATTCCTTCGGTCTGATCGGACTTGAGACAGTGGAAAGTCAGTATTTAGAGGGAAGAACGGTGATGAACTGTTCCGACCAGACAGCTGCGAAAGTCGATGAAGAAGTGATGCGGGTGTTAAAAGAAGCGTATGATACCGCTCTCACTTTACTTGGGGAGAATATGGATGCTCTTGATGAGATCGCACATTTCCTGATTGAGAAAGAGACAATCACAGGTAAGGAATTTATGGAAATCTTTAACCAGATCAAAGAGCGGAGAAATCCAGAGACGATAAAAGATTCAGAGGAAAAAGAGACTACGGAAGAAAACGAGGTCAAGACAGAGACTAAAATAGAGAAAGATTATGTTTGATATTCAGGAAGAATTAAAAAAATTGCCGGAGAAACCTGGAGTCTATTTGATGCACGACAAAAATGATGAGATCATTTATGTGGGTAAGGCTATTATTTTAAAGAATCGGGTCCGGCAGTACTTTCAAAGCAGCAGAAATCAGACGGCAAAGATAAAAAAAATGGTTTCCCAGATTGCCTATTTTGAATATATTATAACCGGATCCGAGTTAGAAGCGCTGGTTTTAGAGTGTAATCTCATAAAAGAACATCGGCCGAAATACAATACCATGTTAAAGGATGACAAGAATTATCCTTATATTAAGGTGACGGTCAATGAGGAGTATCCCAGAATCTTATTTGCCAGAACAATGAAACGGGATAAAGCGAAGTATTACGGCCCCTATACCAGTGCCGGTGCGGTGAAGGATACGATAGAGCTGGTGACAAAGATTTATAAGATCCGAACCTGTAACCGGAGGCTGCCAAGAGATATTGGAAAAGAACGTCCCTGCCTTTATCATCACATGAAGCAGTGCGATGCGCCCTGTCAGGGATATATTTCAAAAGAGGCATATGGAGAGTCAATAAAAAAGGCGATTGATTTTTTAAAAGGCGATTACAAAGAGGTTGTCAAACAATTGGAAGAAAAGATGACGGATGCGGCTTCCAAGATGGAGTTTGAGCAGGCAGCAGAGTACAGAGACTTAATTGCCAGTATCAAACAGATTTCTGAACGGCAAAATATTAATCAAAATGATATGGAAGACCAGGATGTGATTGCCCTTGCAAAAGCCAGCGAGGAAGCAGTGGCTGCTGTTTTTTCAATTCGGAATGGAAAACTCTTAGGGCGGGAACACTATCATATGACAGGAGTAGAGGATGCATCGATGGAAGAAATTATGACTGCTTTTGTAAAGCAGTTGTATGCCGGCACCCCATTTTTGCCAAAAGAAATTATACTACAGTATCCGGTCAATGAAGAGAAAGTAATCAGTGAGTGGCTGACCCAGAAAAAAGGAAGAAAAGTTTCCCTTGTCGTGCCCAAAAAAGGACGCCGCCACAGCCTGATGGAGCTTGCTTATAAAAATGCTTCGACTGTTTTGATTCAGGATGGTGAGCGACTAAAGCGGGAAGAGAAAAAGACCCTTGGTGCCATGCGGGAATTATCAGAGCTTTTGGGATTGCCGGGAATCCGCCGGTTAGAGGCATTTGATATTTCCAATACGAACGGTTTTGAAAATGTTGCATCTATGGTCGTTTTCGAGGATGGAAAGAAGAAACCGAGAGATTATAGAAAGTTTAAGATGAAGACAGTAACGGGACCGGATGATTACCGTTCCATGGAGGAAGTTCTGACCCGCCGGTTTGAACACGGAAAACAGGTACTCGAAGAGCGGGGCGGCGTAAAGGATGAATACGACAGTTTTACAAAATTTCCTGATGTTATTATGATGGACGGTGGAAAAGGGCAGGTGAATGTAGCTCTTAAAGTCTTAGCTCAATTGAAATTGAATATTCCGGTATGTGGTATGGTAAAGGATGATAATCACCGGACAAGAGGGTTATATTATAATAATGAAGAAATCATGTTTCCACGGGGAAGCGAGGCTTTTTTGATGGTGACAAGGCTTCAGGACGAGGCACACCGGTTTGCAATTGAATACCACAAAAATTTAAGAGGAAAAAGCCAGATTCATTCGGTACTCGATGATATTAAAGGTGTTGGACCGCAAAGAAGAAAGGCGTTGATGCGGCATTTTAAAGATATTCAAAAGATCAGGGAGGCCTCTGTGGAGGAACTGACCGGGGTGGACCAGATTACGGAGAATATCGCTTTGGAAATTTACCGTTTCTTCCATGAAGCATAGACAACAAAAGCCTCTTTGTGGTAAAATGTAGTATAGAATTTACTCCAAAGAGGAGAATGGGATAGCAAAAACAGGAGGAATAAGCTAATGTACAAAGTGACACTGACGCATATTATTGATAAGATGGGACTTACGAATTTCACACCGGAATTTGATACAGATAAGATTGAGATTACCCAGAGCGACGTGAACCGTCCAGCCTTACAGCTGGCAGGATTTTTCGATCATTTTGATTCTGACAGAGTACAGTTAGTCGGCAATGTGGAATTTGCATATATGAAACAATTAGTGGATGATGAAAGAGCGAATGAGATTTATAATAAATTGTTCGCAAGCAAAATCCCCTGTATGATTTTCTGCCGTGGATTGGAGCCTTGTGAGCGAATGCTTAAGGTGGCAAAGGAATATGAGATTCCAATCCTTGGAACGAAACGTTTTACTTCCGAATTTACAGCAGAGATTATACGTTGGCTGAATGTGGAACTGGCACCGAGAATTACGATTCATGGTGTTTTAGTTGATGTATACGGCGAGGGTGTGCTGATTATGGGAGAAAGCGGAATCGGTAAGAGCGAGGCCGCTTTAGAACTGATTCGCAGAGGACACCGTCTTGTATCGGATGATGTGGTAGAAATCAAGAAAGTAAGTGATGAGACTTTAGTGGGGTGCTCCCCGGATATTACCCGTCACTTTATTGAACTTCGTGGAATCGGTATTATTGACGTAAAGACATTGTTCGGTGTGGAGAGTGTGAAGATGAGCCAGAGCATTGATTTGGTGATTCAGCTGGAAGAGTGGAATAAGAATACAGATTTTGACCGAATGGGCTTAGAAGAGAAACATATTGAATTCCTTGGTAATAAGATTGTGTGTCATGCAATCCCGATTCGTCCGGGACGAAATCTGGCAGTGATTTTGGAATCTGCAGCCATTAACTTTAGAGCAAAGAAGATGGGATACAATGCGGCAAAGGAATTATATGATAGAGTGACAGGGAATCTGAACAAAGGTGAAGAATAGAATTGACGGAGGAATCATAAGATGAAATATGCAGTGGGTGTGGATCTTGGCGGAACCACGACGAAGATGGGTATCTTTACAGAGGAAGGAAAGGTCATAACAAAATGGGAGATAAAAACCCGTAAGAATGACGGTGGGATTTATATTCTTCCTGACATTGCAGCTTCCGTGAATAAAGCGTTAGAAAAGCAGAAGATTGATAAAGCACAGGTAACCGGGATTGGCATGGGTGTTCCCGGAGCCATAAAACCGGATGGCTCTGTCCACAGCTGTGTGAATTTAGGCTGGGGCAAGGTGATGGTAAAAGAGGAGATGGAGAAACTGACCTCTCTCATTGTACACCCGGCAAACGATGCCAATATTGCAGCTCTTGGTGAGATGTGGCAGGGTGGTGGAAAAGGCTGTGAGAATGCAGTGATGGTAACCCTTGGAACAGGAGTTGGCGGTGGTATCATTGTGGATGGAAAGATTGTATCCGGAACATACGGATTCGGCGGCGAGATTGGTCATATGAAGATGAATTTCGAGGAAAAAGAAGTATGTGGCTGTGGAAAGACTGGTTGTCTGGAACAGTATGCCTCTGCTACCGGCGTTGCCCGCATGGCAAAAAGAATGCTTCATACTTATGAAAAACCAACTGTGCTTCGCAATACGGACCGGGTGACAGCAAAGGACGTATTCGATGCAGCAAAAGCCGGTGATGAGCTGGGACTTAAGGTTGTGGAAGATGTATGCCGTATTCTTGCCCTTTCTTTATCTTATGTAGGCTGCGTCTGTGATCCAGAAGCATTTATCATTGGAGGCGGGGTCTCTAAGGCAGGCAGTATTTTAACAGATACGGTTGGAAGGTATTATAAGGACTTTGTTTTTGGAGATTTAAAAAAGGCAAGGTTTGTACTGGCCACTTTGGGAAATGATGCAGGTATTTATGGAGGCGCCAGACTGGCACTTAGTGTATAAAGTATTGTACGAATTTAATAAAAAATAAAAGGACAAAACGACTTTTTTGGTTGTTTTTGACCTTGTAAAATAATGAGCCATCATATAATATAAAAGGTACGTACTAAAATATATCTTTTCTATTGTATTGATGGCTTATTCATGGAATGACAGAAGGCAAAAGTGCCGATTCGTTTTTTAAGAAAGAAACAGGAGATCATAATAAATGAATATGAATTTTTATGAACAATTACAGCAAATCCTGAAGCCGGAACAAATTTTCAAAGAGGAACCGATGAAGAATCATACGACCTTTCGAATTGGAGGACCTGCAGACTGGTTTGTGACACCATCGACGAAAGAAGAGATACATAAGCTTGTCGACCTGGCAGCGAGCGAGTTATTGCCAGTTTCTTTTATTGGCAATGGAAGTAATCTTCTTGTAGGAGATCTTGGAATCCGGGGTCTGGTAATTCAGATTGGCCGTGGATTTTCCAAGATTGAGCTGGAAGGGGAGATTCTTTATGCTGAGGCAGGTGCATCGCTGGCCAGAATTGC
Source organism: Lachnospiraceae bacterium (assembly GCA_030526985.1). Lineage (GTDB taxonomy): Bacteria > Bacillota > Clostridia > Lachnospirales > Lachnospiraceae > SIG292. The sequence continues at coordinate 6,622 of JAUNBT010000086.1, forward strand.
AGGACAGGCTTACGAAGCCGGACTTACCGGTTTTGAATTTGCAGCAGGAATTCCGGGAACTTTAGGTGGTGCTGTTACGATGAACGCAGGAGCATACGGCGGCGAGATGAAGGATGTCTTAACTGAAGTTGAGGTTTTGACCCCATCTGGTGAGAGAAAGGTTCTGCCGGCTGACCGGTTAAACTTATCCTATCGTTACAGTATAATTCCGGAAGAAGGCTGGATTGTACTTGGTGCCAGAATCCGACTTTCCAAGGGAGATAAGGTGGATATAAAAGCGAAGATGGAGGAATACTCCTTAGCGAGAAGAACAAAGCAGCCTTTGGAATTTCCAAGCGCCGGAAGCACTTTTAAAAGACCGGAAGGTTTTTTTGCAGGCAAGTTAATTCAAGACAGTGGATTAAAAGGTGCAAGCGTAGGCGATGCAAAGGTTTCCACAAAGCACAGTGGTTTTGTGATTAATGAAGGGCAGGCCAGTGCGAGGGATGTACAGAGTCTGATTTATCAGGTTCAGCAAAAAGTCTATGAAGATTCTGGTGAGAATAAAATTATGTTAAATCCGGAGGTCAAGATGATCGGAGAGTTTTTACCCCTTGAGCCGATGGAACCCATGATACTTGCCCGAAAGGTAAGGATAGAAGAATGAGATTTGTAATTGTTTCAGGAATGTCGGGAGCAGGAAAGAGTATTGCACTTAAGATGTTAGAAGATGCCGGTTATTTTTGTGTGGATAATCTTCCACTACAGCTTTTACAGGAATTTGCCCGGATTGCTTCCGATACAAAAACAGATGTTGATCAGGTGGCTGTCAGTGTGGATATCCGAAGCGGACAGAATCTGAGCAGGCTTACAGATGAATTAAAACAGTTGGACGAGAGAAAATTTCCTTATGAGATATTATTTCTAGATGCAGATAATGTCACTTTAATCAAACGTTATAAGGAGACAAGAAGAAGCCACCCATTAGTAAAAGATGGGCGGGTAGAGACCGGCATTATAAAAGAACGCGAGATGATTCGTTTTATAAAAGAACGGGCGGACTACATTATCGATACGACAAAGCTTCTTACGAGAGAATTAAAAGCAGAATTGGACAAGATTTTTGTTAAGAATGAGGCTTACAGTAATTTTAATATTACGCTGTTATCCTTTGGATTCAAATATGGGATTCCCAATGATGCTGACTTAGTCTTCGATGTCCGTTTCTTGCCGAATCCTTATTATTTGCCTGAACTTCGCTCTTTAACAGGGAATGATCAGCAGATACAAGATTACGTGATGAATTGTAAAGAGGCAGGAGAGTTTTTAAACAAACTTTATGATTTGCTTGCATTTTTAATTCCGAACTACATAAAAGAAGGAAAATACAGACTGGTCATCGGTGTAGGATGTACCGGAGGCAAGCATCGGTCGGTGACCATAGCCAACCAGTTATATCAGCAGTTATTAGAACTTCCCTATAGTCTGCGGTGTGAACATCGGGATATAGAAAAGGATGCGGTCACAAAAGCGTTATAGTCCAAAAAGATAAGGAGTTTTTATGTCTTTTTCAAGTGAAGTGAAGGAAGAACTTTGCAGAAAGGTTCTCTCGGCCAGGCATTGCCAGATTGGAGAAATCACAGCGATTCTATTTTTATGTGGTAAAGTCAGTATTGACGAGAATGATCAGTACAGCCTGATTGTTCAGACTGAGAATGTGGCTGTGGCAAGAAAATATTATCAATTAGTAAAAGCTGCTTTTGGGGCGGTTCCGTCCATTATGATTCGAAGAAACGAATACCTGAAAAAAAGCAGAATCTATAAAGTAACAGTGAGCGAGCACAAAGATGCGATAAGAATTTTAAAAGCAGCAAAAATGATGGATGAAGATGGTATTTTAGCGGATGCGTTAGATATCAGGAATCATACTGTTTTACAGAGAACTTGTTGTAAAAGAGCATTTATCAGGGGAGCTTTTTTGGCTGCTGGTTCCCTGAGTGATCCGGAGAAGAATTATCATTTTGAGATTGTATCGAATCGGGAAGAAAAAGCCCGGCAGATTCAGACGGTGATGAATGAATTTAATCTGGATGCGAAGATGACAACAAGAAAGAAATACTATGTTATCTATTTGAAAGAAAGTTCCAGTATTGTGGATGTTTTAAATGTAATGGAAGCCCCGTTGGCACTGATGCATCTTGAAAATGTCAGAATATTAAAGGACATGAGAAATACAGTGAATCGAAGAGTGAATTGCGAGGCAGCCAATATTAATAAGACGGTGACTGCCGCTGCCAGACAGATCGATGATATTCGATTTATAGAGGCAGAGGGTGGTTTCGGGGACTTGTCCCCGGGTTTATTGGAAACAGCCAGATTACGGTTGGAATATCCAGATGTACCGTTGAAAGAATTAGGAACAATGCTTAATCCACCGGTTGGAAAATCCGGTGTCAATCATAGATTAAGAAAACTGAGTGAGATAGCTCAAAAGTTAAGGGAAAAAGACACGATGTAAAATTGTACTTGATGAAGGAGGATATGTATGATTACAAAAACAATGACAATCAATCTGCAGTCAGGACTGGAAGCCCGTCCAGTGGCACTGCTTGTGCAGATCGCAAATCAGTATGAGAGCCACATTTATGTAAAGAGCGGTACAAAGAAGATCAATGCGAAGAGCATTATGGGGATGATGTCTCTTGGATTGGCAGCCGGAGAAGAAATCACAATTGAGGCAGACGGAGAAGACGAGCAGAAAGCAGTTTCCCATATCGAAGAATATCTGAGTGAGAGAAAAGCCGGCTGATTGTCAAACTTCATCAAAAAAGAGCATGGACCTTTTTTCGTGTCCGTGCTTTTTTTGTGCAATAAGCCGACAAGCAAAAAATCGTGCTTGCACGAATTTCTATTTATCGGCCAATGGACACCGAGCGGATTTCTGATATTCGCTTGACCTTGACAAGAGCGTGAAAATTGATATATACTTAGTAAGTTAAAGAATAAATAAAAAAGTAATCATAAAGATGATTCATAGAGGAGGAAAATGAGTATGGCTTCATCTTATAACCATAAAGCCGTAGAGCAAAAATGGCGCAAGAACTGGGAAGAGAATCCAGTCAATGTAAATGACGGCAAGAAACCAAAATATTATTGCCTTGACATGTTTCCATATCCATCTGGAAGTGGTCTTCATGTAGGCCATTGGAGAGGATATGTAATCAGTGATGTGTGGAGCAGATATAAGATGCTTCAGGGATATTATCTGATTCATCCAATGGGCTGGGATGCATTTGGTCTTCCGGCAGAGAATTATGCAATCAAGATGGGCGTTCATCCTGCAAAATCAACAGCAGAGAACGTGGCGAATATCAAACGTCAGATTAATGAGATTGCAGCTATCTATGACTGGGATATGGAAGTGAATACAACAGACCCGAATTTTTATAAATGGACTCAATGGATTTTTGTAAAAATGTTCAAAGCCGGACTGGCTTATGAAAAAGAGATGCCGATTAACTGGTGTCCTTCCTGTAAGACCGGTCTTGCGAATGAGGAAGTTGTAAATGGCTGCTGTGAACGTTGCGGAGCCCCTGTAACGAAGAAGAATTTGAAACAGTGGATGTTAAAGATTACACAGTATGCAGACAGATTATTGAATGATTTAGACAAGCTTGACTGGCCTGAGAAGGTTAAGAAGATGCAGACAGACTGGATTGGTAAGAGCTATGGTGCAGAGGTTGATTTCCCAGTAGAGGGAAGAGAAGAGAAGATTACTGTATATACAACCAGACCGGATACCCTTCACGGTGCGACCTTTATGGTACTTGCTCCGGAACATGCATTAGCAGCCAAGCTTGCTACACCGGAGAATAAAGAAGCAGTAGACGATTACATTTTCAAGGCATCGATGAAGTCCTCTGTGGATCGTCTTCAGGATAAAGAAAAGACGGGTGTATTTACAGGAACTTATGCAATTAATCCACTGAATCAGGAGAAAGTGCCGATCTGGCTTTCTGATTATGTGTTAGCTGACTATGGTACCGGTGCGATTATGTGTGTACCTGCCCATGATGACAGAGATTTTGAGTTTGCAACGAAGTTTAATATTCCGATTATCCAGGTTATCGCAAAAGATGGAAAAGAGATTGAGAATATGACAGAAGCTTATACAGAAGCTGCCGGTACGATGATTAACTCCGGTGAGTGGAATGGAATGGAATCTGCAGTTCTCAAAAAAGAAGCTCCGGCTATGATTGAAGAACGTGGAATTGGAAGAAAGACAGTAAACTACAAGCTTCGTGACTGGGTATTTTCCAGACAGCGTTATTGGGGAGAACCCATTCCGATTGTCCATTGTCCGGAATGTGGCGCTGTACCTGTGCCGGAAGAAGAACTCCCATTACTCCTTCCAGAGGTAGAATCCTATCAGCCAACGGGAACAGGAGAATCTCCATTAGCAGATATTGACGAATGGGTGAACACGACTTGTCCATGCTGTGGAAAACCGGCAAAGAGAGAGACGAATACCATGCCTCAGTGGGCTGGTTCCTCCTGGTATTTCCTGCGTTATGTAGACAGCAAGAATGAGAAAGAACTGGTTTCAAAAGAAAAAGCAGATAAATACCTGCCGGTTGATATGTATATCGGTGGTGTAGAGCACGCAGTGCTTCATCTGCTCTATTCCAGATTCTATACAAAGTTCTTATATGACATTGGAGCCATTGATTTTGATGAGCCGTTCCACAAACTGTTCAATCAGGGTATGATTACAGGAAAGAACGGAATTAAGATGAGCAAATCGAAGGGGAATGTGGTTTCTCCAGATGATCTTGTAAGAGATTATGGCTGTGATTCCCTTCGTTTATATGAATTGTTTGTTGGACCTCCGGAATTAGATTCTGAGTGGGACGAAAGAGGAATTGATGGAGTGTACCGTTTCATTAATCGTTTCTGGAAGCTTGTTACAGACCAGAAAGAGAAAGATACACCACCTTCAAAGGAAGTCACAAAACTGCGTCATAAGATGGTATATGATATTACGACCCGTCTGAACAGCTTCAGTCTGAATACGGTTATCAGCGGTTTCATGGAATATAATAATAAATTTATTGAGCTTTCCAAGAAACAGGGCATTGATAAAGAGACATTGAAGACAATGACCATTTTGATTGCACCGTTTGCCCCTCATATCGGGGAAGAACTTTGGGAGCAGTTAGGTGGAACAGGAACTGTATTCCACCAGAGCTGGCCAGAGTACGACGAAGAGCAGATGAAAGACGATGAAGTTGAAATTGCTGTTCAGATTAATGGCAAGACAAAATGTACGATTCAGATTGCCGCAGACGCAGCCAAAGATGATGTACTTGCTCAGGCAAAGGAAGCCCTGGGAAATAAACTGACTGGAACAATCCGCAAAGAGATTTATGTACCGGGAAGAATTGTGAATATCGTAGCAAAATAAGAAAAGTGATAAAATTCCTATATGGCGCAGATAGAAAACTCAGCTGTCTGCGCCAATTTTAGGGAATATTTCATAGACATTAATTAAAAGCCACAACAAAATATTATAAAAAATACCATTATAAAATTTCCG
>JAUNBT010000087.1 GCA_030526985.1 Lachnospiraceae bacterium
CAAACAGCTGAAAGCCCTGACAGACTTTATGGTAATCAAAAAAATGCTCCTCTACAAATTGAGGGGACAACTGATGATACCTTGAAATCGGTCCCTGAATCATCTGTGGGAAAAAGCACATAAATAGTGCAAAACGGAAAAAATTGTGTTCTGCCTGTTGTTTGCCCCGATAGACATCTACCAGATAACCAATCGCCTGAAAGGTATAAAAGGAGATTCCCAGAGGAAGTACCAGATTTAAAATTGGAATTCCTCCTGTCCCGAACCGGACATTCAATTCCTCTGCAATCAGGTTGTAGAACTTGAGAAATACAAGCATTCCCAGATTTAAAATTACACAAGCCCAAATTAATTTATTTTTTCTCTTTTTGTTGGCTGCTTTTAACTGTTTCCGGTCCCCTTCTATCTTTCCGGCTTTTAAAAGTGCCAGCTTCTCTTTGTGCTGCCCTTCCCATTGTTCCATCACAAGACCTAACCAGTAGACAGAGACAATCGTAATTGCCAGGTATACACATAAATGCCGACTTAAATTCAAGTAAAATCCACTGCTGATAATAAGAAGCCAGATCCACTGAAATTTCTTCGGGATGATGTAATATACAACTGCAATAAAAGCGACAAAAAAGGGGAACTTAAGTGATGTAATCGACATAAAGAACCTCCACGGACTACTCGTCTTCTTCCTGCAGCTTTACAATCAGTTCATGAATTGCCTTTACTGTATTAAAATGCTTCGGTTCCAAATCGTCAATTGGAATCTGAACATCAAATTCATCATTCAGTTCTGAGACTATGGCAATGATATCAAAAGAATCAATAATTCCATCATCAATCAGCTTTGTCTCATTCATAAAATCCACATCTGGTCTAACATCTTCTAAAATCTCTAATACTCTTTCCATTCTTTCATCCTCCTGCTTATCTTCGTTTTCTTTTCTCGGCAATCTCTAGTGCCATGTTCAAAAGTTTCTGCCTGTCAATCTTTAAATTCTTACTAAAAGGCATCTCCTCTAACACAATAATTTTGCCCGGAAACATATATTTTGGAATTCGATCTTTTAATTCCACAAAAACTTTCTTTTGGTCCAATTCTTTTCCACATACAAAAAGGAATATCTTCTTGTGCTCTTTCAAGTACACACAGGCACAGCTGTCAACACCATCTATGCTGTACACTGCAGTCTCAATCTCCCCCAGTTCAATCCTGTGTCCATTGTACTTAATCTGGAAATCCTCTCTGGTAAGAAAATGATATTCTCCCTCTTCATCCAGCAATGCCAAATCTCCGGTCTTATATACCAGTTCAGGGTATGCATGCTGAAGAGGATTTTGTACATAGGCTCCTTTTGTACGTTCCTCGTTCTCGTAATAACCCATAGATAAAAAGGCGCCCCGGACATAAATCTCTCCGGTCTGTCCCGGCTCAATTCGCCTGCCCTGCTGGTCAAGAACCATCACCTCTACATTTGGAAAAGGTTTCCCAAGGGGCAGTGTCTCGTCTTCTTTGAAATCCCGGTCAACCACATAATAGGTACAGTTTCCCGTCACCTCTGTCGGTGCATACAGATTCACAAAAGTCGTATGGGGAAGGTGTTCTTTCCAGTAGTTTAAATGGGCAATGGGAAGAACTTCACCGGAAAACAATACCCGTTTTATCCGGGTGGGTGCTTTATAATCCAACGCCTTATGGGCCGCTACAATACTAAGCGCCGATACCGCCCAGATTAATGTAGTCACTTTCTTTTCTTCCAGACAATTCATCAGCTTCTTTGGAAAAGAAAAATAGGATTTTGGAAGAACCATAAGAGTGGCTCCCGCTGCTAATGTCACATAAATATCTTTTGCTGACACATCAAAATCAAATGGGGCCTGACCGCCCAATACATCGTCACTGCCAATTCCCGTGACTTTTAAAAATTGTTCCATAAAAGCCAGCACCGACCTCTGGCTCTTGATTACGCCTTTCGGTGTTCCCGTTGAACCACTGGTAAAAATCAGGTAAAGGGGGTCCGTATCGATCATCTGTTCCCGAATCGCTCTAAGCCTGCCTTCATCCGCCACTTCCCCCATCGACTCTTCATATATAATAATCGGACATTCACCTGCTGTCTCTTTCGCAAGTGCCACATCCTTTTTAAGACAAATCACACATTCCGGATGCAATGTCTCAAAAAAAAGTTCTATTCTCGCCTTCGGCATATGTACATCCACTGGCACATAAAAATTACCGCTATAAGCTATACCCAAAAAACTTACCAGACTGGAAACATTCCGGTCGGAAAATACCATAACCGGCCTGCGGATAGCAGAAAATGTATGTCCAATTGCCGCCGCAACCGCCTTTGCCTGGTTCATCACCTGTCTATAAGACAAACTTTCCTCCATATCGATGAAAGCCGGCTTATCCGGTGTCACCTCACAGGCTTGTTCTAAATATTCCAATACATGTATCGCCATGACTGATCCTTTCTTTTTCACTGTCATTTTTGCTCAATCTTAAATATTTTAACACTACTCCTGCTAATATGCAACTGGGAGTTTGCTTTCATCGACGGTAACTCTGGTACTCCATTGGTAAATTTTTCAAATCTATATCTATAAAAAAGCCCCGGCACAGTGCCAGGACTTTTTATTTTAACTATTTATTATATTTTAAAAATGTTTGCTATTTTTTATTTTACAGTTACTTTAGTACGAATCTTTTTGGAAACTCCATTCACTGTATACTTACAAGTGATTGTTGTTTTTCCTTTGCGCAGGCCTTTGACTCTGCCGAATGCATTCACAGTTGCAACAGACTTATTACTGCTGGCCCATTTTACAGTGATTACAGAGTCATGACGGACGCCATAAAGAGCGATATCCATACTTTTTCTTCGTTTCACTGTTTTATTTACTTTACTAAGGCGAATCCTTCCGGAATTACTAACAAATTTTGTATATTTTCTGTATACATAACCAGTAACACGGTCGCCATCCTGTAAAAATTCTACTGCAACCCAATTTGCCGTATAGGATACGGCGGTAACCATAGAACCCTGCTTTAAACTGGCAAATACTTTCGATGAAATACTCGGTGAAATATGTACATTCAAATTTCTATTCGAGCTAGTTTTTACCATGACATTTTTATTCGTCACGTTTTTCATATTATCCTCGGCTGTCTCAGGTTCCACATTTGCCACATTGGATGTACCCGGATATTTTGTAGTCGATGTTACAAGATCTACATAAGCTCTTGATACATATCCTGGAATATAACGGCCTGTTGTATTATTCTTAAAACGGATTTCCACCCATTCGCTGGAATATGCCACAACCGGTGCAGTAGCTCCTGCTCTAAGCTGTCCCATACTGTTATAACCCACACCTGGTACGTTATGTACATTCAGTCCATGGGTCACCGTATCTTTTACGCGAATCTGATATTTTGTTGCGGCTGATCCCTCTGTCCATCCATCTTTTTGTGCGGAAGCTGTTGTGAGATATATATTATCAGCATCTTCTAAAATATAACCTTCAGAATATCCATTATAATTCAATTCAACCTTTACATAACTGTGATCATCACTTGCCTCAATCACCTTCACTGATTGATGATAACCTAATACGCAGATACGGCTGCTTGAAGACATACTCTGAGTACTGTGAATCCATACACCACTAGTAGATTTTGCTACTGCATAAATCGGTTCTGATGTACTTCTCACAGCGCCGGAAATGACAACGCCTTCCGGAAGATCTTCGGCACTTACAATATCTCCCTTGGTGGTGGCAGCCTGTGCGTTAACCATTGGAATTCCTGAGATTGCCATTGCCGCAATCAACGCAAGTGCCAGAAATTGATTTCTGATCTTTCTTGATACATAATTTTTCATTTTGTTCTACCTCTTCTTCTTTATAGTAAATAGTACCAGATAATCTTACCACCAAATTCCAGAGCTGGCAATGTTTAATCCAAATGTATCAATAAAATTTTTATTTTGAAAAATATTTTGTTTAGTAGTGTACAAAATAAGAAATATCTGTTATACTGTCTTAGAAAAATAAATACCCCTTATGGGTATTTTACTTTCATACATTTGATCGTCTGCTGCACAATACATGCTTTCATTTTTTACGCAGACTAATCATAGCATCTATATAGAGGAGGAATTTCTATGCAGGAAAAATATGATATTACCGGCATGAGCTGTGCCGCCTGCTCGTCTAGAGTGGAAAAGAGTGTAGCCGCGCTGACCGGAATTGAAGAAGTATCTGTAAACCTATTAAAAAACAGCATGGTCGTTACCTATGACGAGAATACATTAAACAGTGGACAAATTATAGATTCTGTTGTGAAAGCAGGCTATGGTGCTTCTGTCCAAACAGCATCTAAAGAGGGAACGGCAGCTTCCGCTCCACCTGTGGATACTGCAAAAAAGGACTATGAAGTGATGAAGCGACGAGTAATCTGGTCTTTCCTGTTTACCATACCGCTTTTCTACATTTCCATGGGACATATGCTCCACTGGCCCCTTCCTGGCATTTTACTTGGAACAGAAAATGCTGGAATTTATGCATTGACTCAGTTTATTTTGGTAATTCCGGTTGCCATCATTAACTCAAAATATTACCGGATGGGATTTAAAACATTACTTCACCGGTCCCCAAATATGGATTCTCTCATTGCTTTAGGCTCCGGTGCATCAATTCTTTACGGCGTTTACGCCCTTTATAAAATTGTATTTGGACTGGGACACGGAGATCTGGCAATGGTTTCCCAATTTTCTCACGACTTATATTTTGAAGGTGCCGGAACAATTTTAACTCTGATTACTCTTGGCAAAACCTTTGAGGCGAGAGCAAAAGGAAAGACTTCTGAAGCAATTAACAAGCTGTTAAACTTAGCTCCAAAAACTGCCACTGTAATCCGCGACGACGTGGAACAAATTGTTCCCGTAGAAGAACTGGTAATCGGAGACGTTCTCGCTGTCAAAGCCGGGGAATCTATTCCCGTCGATGGGACACTGCTTAGTGGACATGGCTCTGTCGACGAATCGGCGATTACCGGGGAAAGCATCCCGATTGATAAGCAAAAAACCGATAAAGTAATCGGTGCTACGATAAACAAAAGCGGCTATTTTACCATGCGTGCAGACAAAGTCGGTGATGACACTGCATTGGCGCAGATTATCCGGCTGGTCGATGAAGCGACAAGCTCGAAAGCCCCCATTGCCCAGTTGGCAGATAAAGTGGCCGGGGTATTTGTTCCGATTGTGATTGGCATTGCCATTCTTTCCGCAGTTGTATGGCTATTTACTGGGGCAACCTTTGAATTTGCTCTTTCCATTGGTATCTCCGTCCTCGTTGTGTCTTGTCCCTGTGCCCTTGGGCTTGCCACACCAACTGCCATTATGGTGGGAACTGGACGGGGTGCTGCAAACGGTATTTTAATTAAATCTGCAGAAAGTTTAGAGACAGCTCATTCTATTGATACTGTTGTCCTTGACAAAACTGGTACAATAACAGAAGGGAAACCTGCTGTCACTGATATCATTTGCAGAGAAGGTGTAAAAGAAGAAGATTTGCTGCGTATTGCCTACTCTCTGGAAAAATTATCGGAGCATCCGTTGGCGCAGGCCGTCTTTACTTATGCTCAGAATAAAAATGCGATTGCTCTTCCTGTCACTGATTTTACCCAGATCCCTGGTGGCGGTATTAAAGGAACCTTGGAGCAAGCCACCTGTATTGCTGGAAACCGAAAATATATGGAAAGCGAAGGAGTTTGGGATTCCTCTTTCGAGTCCTCATATGAAGCATTGGCAGAGGAAGGAAAAACACCTCTTCTTTTTGCCAAAAATGGTCAGTTGCTCGGCATGATTGCTGTGGCAGACGTTGTAAAGGCTTCCAGTCAACAGGCCATCTTAGAGCTGAAAAACCTCGGCATTGAAGTTGTCATGCTTACCGGAGACCACAAAAAGACCGCCGAAGCAATCAAACGACAGGTCGGTGTCGACCGGGTAATTGCGGAGGTTTTACCTCAGGATAAAGAGAGAGAAATCAGAACTCTTCAAGAAAATGGAAAAAAAGTCGCCATGGTCGGTGACGGCATCAACGATGCCCCTGCCTTAGTCCGTGCCGATGTGGGAATTGCCATCGGTGCAGGTACAGACGTAGCAATGGAATCTGCCGATATTGTTTTGATGAAGAGCGACCTTTTAGATGTACCAACTGCTATTGAACTGAGCAAAGCGACAATCAAAAATATTAAGGAAAATCTTTTCTGGGCATTCTTTTACAATGTAATCGGAATCCCCGTTGCAGCCGGATGCTACTACGCTGCTTTCGGTCTGAAAATGAGTCCTATGATTGCCGCTCTCGCCATGAGTTTCAGCTCTGTATTTGTTGTATCCAACGCCCTGCGGCTCAGATTCTTTAAGCCAAAGCGGCCCGTTGGTCCTCAGATAAATCAACCAATCAAGGAAACACAAACAAAAGAAAGTAAAGGAGACGAACAAACTATGAAAAAAGAAATCAAAATCGAAGGCATGATGTGCCAGCACTGTGTAAAACACGTTACAACCGCATTGACAGGGGTAGCAGGCGTTACTGACGTCAACGTAAACTTAGATGCCAACAACGCAATTGTAAATGCCGGACCGGATGTCACTGACGATATCTTAAAGGCTGCCATCACTGAGGCTGGATATGAGGTGACGGGGATTACTTCCTGCTAATAGAGTTAGAGTAGTCAAATCTTAATAGAAATTAACACAATCAAGCAGGAGGCGAGCATATGTTGACTCGCCTCCTGCTTGAGTATATATATTTACTTACTTATTTCTTCCGCAACACTTTTTGTATTTCTTTCCCGAGCCACATGGACAGGGATCATTTGGATATATCTTCTGGTTTTGTAAGTTTTAAAATACTCTCTTTTTCCCTTTGATACTGTTCCAATCTTGACTGATTCATTGTTGGCACTACAACCTCGTTAACCTCCTCATATAATTCCGGAAATCCCTGTGTCATCATTCTCAAATGGGTCAACGATGCCGTCGATATCTTTGTTAATTGATTCTCTTCAAAAAAATGTTTTGGTAATTTATTCTTCTGCACAGATCCTCTGTTTTTTACTTTATCTGCGTGTTTTCGTTTATATTTTTGCAATTGTCCGGGTATCCCGCTTTAAATGGGTGTTCCAGTGGCTTACACACATTGTTTTAGCATATAAAAATCATCATAATCAGAAGCGTTACGAATCTGATCTGCTCTGGAAATCATTTGATATTCATTTGCTGATTTATAAAATCCCTTCTCAAGTAAACTCTCTGCATCTGCTAATAATTCTTCCGCAGAATCCAGTCTTAATTTCACTAGGGCATCATAGTATTCTTTATCCATAAAGCACATCCCCTTCCATTTCAATATTCTTAAAATACGCATACCATTCTTTTTTAAAAATAAATTCCTTGTATGGTATACATATGAAATTAACAACTGCAAAATACTTCATAGCCATCTGTGTCGCAACACCCGCAAGTATACTATTATAAGTCTCAGTCTCTATGCGATTATCACACTTAACTAAAACAGCAATATCTATATCTGAATCATTTGAATAATCGCCTCTGGCACAAGAACCATAGAGAATAATTTTTACTAAATCGTCTTTCATTGATTGACTCAACAAAGTTACTGACTCATTTTTAACATTATCAATAATATTCTCTGTTAATGACAATTCAACCATCGTCCATACCCCCTTTGTAATCCATGTTCCTACCATTCACTTGTCTCAATGTGCATTTCTTCTCCAGCTTTCATAATAATCTCTGTAACTTGGTTCATTTTCTCATTCGCTTTAACCACAACCCAGTCATCAAAATACCGATGTGCCAGCGGATATTTATTATACAAATCATATACAGGAAACTCACTTTTTGAAAGTTCATTTTTCATATTTTCAATATCATATTTAGCGATGTGTTCTTGGAAATTCTTATCCTGGAAATAGTAATCATTTAAAATAAGGCATCTTAATCCTAAATGGACCTGGCATAACATAGTACCATCTGTCATCTGTATCATAGAAATATCCATAATCAACAAACGCAATTTTACTAAAGATCTCTCTTTCCGTATTTCCAAGCGTATATGGTGTTCCGGTCAAATTATGGGTGAGAAACCGTGGGTATCCGCCATTCTCACTCCCTGGTTGTCCAATCAATTTCGTCTCACCCAAGTGAAATAAATAATCCACTTTATCAGGGGACCCATACCACTCCATTAATCAAATCCCCACCGTGTAATTGTAAAGCCTGCTACGCACCGCAAAGCGGCTCTGAGCTTGACAATCACACATTCTCTGATGGAATTGTAATCAAGCGGTATCCGGATTCCCGGAACAGCGGTACACATTAACCGGAATATTCACGGAAAGTGTAGGAAAAACAACATAGCCACTTTCATCTTTATCTTCCACTAATAGTTTACGTTGTCCTGTGGAGAATTTTGAAATAGAAGAAAACTCTTGAACTGATTAACGGTTTGCGTTATATTATAAATAAGAAAAGCACCCACTCCAAAATGGATGCTCCCAAGCAAAGGTTTATTTATGCGTCCTTATGGACACCGCCTCTCCTGTGGTCAGACAGGGGAGGCATTTTTATTTGTACTTGTTTCTCTTATCGAGAAAGGTAAGCAACGCACAACGCATTCATATACCAAAGTAACAATATTATTTATTGCTGTAGAGCGTCTCATATCAATTAATACGCTGGGAGATTTCTTATTATAACTCCTTCCCAAATGTTAATCCCATAAGCTCCATTGCTATTTTCTTACTTTGAACCCTCATCAAATTATCATCTACGCTGCTTTTAGCCAGAAGATTCATACTTCCATACCATACAATTTCCTGGTCAATAATTGCAAAATGTTCGCATGCATCATGCACTGTTTTTATGTAAAATCCGGCCTGTCGCATTTCTTCATGCAATTTCATCCAATAACCTGCATCTCCAAACCCATAAGAATCCGGCTCCCACGTAACAATTGTAATTTCAACTCCCACTATTTGCTTATCGCGTAATAAATTAATTAATTCATAAACCTTCGTCCCGCTAATTACAGGACTTGATATCACAATATTTTTGTTTGCTTCTAATAAGTCTTTTCTGTAAACCTCACAGTAAGTCTCACTATCAAAAATCGCATTGACCGTCTGTTTTTCACTTCCTTGTCCACCACATATCTCATATCCTATTTGCTTATATGCTTTCAATCTCTTTGCATACATATTATCAAACATTGGGATATGACTGTCTATATAATCGTATACAATAACATTTTCTTTCCCCACATAATCACGGTTTAAACGCCCTGCATACTGTGTTACTATACTCTCAAAAGAAACAGGCATTGCCATAAACAGTGTATCTAATCTAGGGTAATTAAATCCCTCGCCAATCAACGAACCGGTCGCTATCAAAATTACACTTTTTGATGTTTCCACTTGATGTAATTGCTCCAAAATCCTTTTATGCTCTTTCTTTGAATTATTACCTGTCATCAAAAATACATAATCTGCGTAATCTTTCAAACGTTCATACAGCTTCTGTGAATGTTCTTTGTATCTGGATAATACTACTGGAGTTCTTCCTGCGGATACACATTCTTTAATATCTGTAACAATCAAATCATCCCGAATCTCGTTATCCCTGATAATATTATAAGCTTCATTAGGATGCATTTTCTCCCTTATTACACCTCTTGGTGCAACTATCGGCGTAAAACGAGGATATACCATATGTTCTATGCCCTGAGCTTTTGCTTTTTCCTTAGCTGTATAACTATATCTTATCGGACCTATAAGCATATAATTAATTTTCTCGAGCCCATCACTTCTTTTAGGAGTTGCTGTAACACCATATACATATTTTGCTTTCACTTTTTTCAATACATTTGATATGGTATTTGAAGCTGCATGGTGGCATTCATCAACTAAAACCATACCATATTGATTCAGCAAAGTGTGAAATTCTCCCTTTTTACAAAGAGAACCTGCCATTGCAATATCTATAATTCCAGTCATTGAATCATGTGCTCCCTGAAGCCTGCCAATCGCTTCTTTTCGTACTTTTACTCTCCCCGTTTTTGTCTTGTATTTCGGAAGTTCCTCATTAATATCTAAAAATTTATCTAATGCTTCCTTCCATTGCTCCATCAATGCCGATGATTCCAATATAATTAATGTATTTAACTTTTTCTCTGCAATGATTGCACTGCAAACAACTGTTTTTCCAAATGCTGTAGCAGCATGTAATATACCATTATCAAAATGCAATATTTCATTCATTGCATTTTTCTGTTCTTCTCGCAATTCTCCCTTGAATGTAACATCTATAGCCCTGCCCATTTGACGTTCATCTGCAATTTCATATGGTATCTTAGCTTGTTCAATATTTTCAACTAAAGAGCTATATAAACCACGTGGAATTTCTATATAGCCGCTTAAATGGTCTTGTCCTAGATATATCCAACGAGATGTCTCATAATTAGATGTTCCTATCGCTTGATTCTTATAAAAAACAGGATTACTTATGGCGGCCAATCTTCGAATTTTATTTTGTAGTCTCGGTTTAATGTTTGTACTATCTACATATATACCATTAGACAAGGTAAGATGTAATTTACCATCAACGTCTGTTTTTGAAAACCTCCTGTTTTTCTCCCATGGTTTTTCTCTTTCCTCATAATCTTCCGTATCTATCATATCTTCTATAGAAGAAGCCCATTCTCTTATTTTTAGTTCAATAAAATCCTTTGAAAGTCTCGGCTTACTCCACAATATTTTCCATTGATTCCTATACGCATTCCAATTACTATCTACAAATGCACTATTTCCATCCTTCAGTGCCTTCCCCTGTAAAGGAAGTGCGATCAAATTTCCTATCCCTCCCTCCGAAAGGATATCTTGAGCAGGAAGCATTCGATCATAATATTTAAAAGATTTCAGATTTACCTGTTCTGCACCCTTTTCCAATAATGTTGTGCCAAATTTGCGAACTAATGCTGCTGAAATCGGACCATCGAAAAATATCCATATATGTGCTCCTCGCCCAGAGCGTGATCGTTCCACCAGTGGTTCAATTCCGTTTAGCACACATATTTTTCTCATTGCCTCTACTTCTTCAATCCATGTATCATCCTCATTTGCGAAATCTTTCTTTTCTGCACCTTTTTCATGATTATCAAAATCAAATACTAAAAATCTGCATGTTCCATCCTTAAACAATGGATATACGCCAATTACATCCGAAGCATTATATGAATTTCCTCGCAAATGTGCTAAAATATCGCCTTTGGTTAATTTCTTATATGACCTATATTTACAATTATTACAACTAATATTCTGCCTTCGCTTTCTATGACAACTTTCCGTCCAAAAATTATTACATTGCGGAAAATAACTTGCTTCTCCCGTATCTTTTTTCTCATTTCTCTTTGCGTAAACATCTTGCCTTCCCCAAAATCTGAAAAAGAAATTATTTGCCATCTTATCCGTAATTTTTCTTGGCTCTTGAATCCTTACCCCTTGATTCTGATCATACTCACATAATTCGTCTCCTGAATGAAAACGCAGTAACTCCTGTCTATAAGAAATTCCTGCACTATCCAAGATATTCTTTAATACTTGATTTTCTAGTTGTAAATCGTTTAACAGTGTCTGCAGGTGGGTTACATTCTCAATTGGATCTCGCATAATCTTTTCCTCAAATATTTATAACATCGACAACAACTTCAAAGTTATCTAAATACTATTCTCGTTATATCTTGGTATCTGTCAATCACACGATATATCTCCACGCAGTCCTTTTTGATAAGATACAGCGTAATGTAGTTTCCATGAACCAGATACTTATAATCTGTCTTGAAACTCACTCGCTTTAACAGATCTACTCCCGACATAGGAAACTGCTGTAAGTTCTCGAAACTCTTGTAAATCTCGTCTACTGTCTTTTTGGCTGCTTCTATATTATCTTCTGCAATATAATCCTTAATCGCTCTCAGATCAGCTACTACGAGAGGGTTAATCCTTAATTTCATCAAGGGTTATTCCTCCATAGCTGATTTTAATTCATCAAGGCTCAACCAACCTGTCCCATCTGCAACAGCTTCTTCCG
>JAUNBT010000429.1:0-1028 GCA_030526985.1 Lachnospiraceae bacterium
AGTGAATGGAAAAATCACAGCAGGAGGAACTATTATGCTGGTAGTATCCCTGTGTCTTGGTGCATTAGTGGGAGAATGGATTAATATCGAACGACGTACCGAGCAGTTGGGAGAATGGCTAAAGGCGAAAACCGGAAGTAAAATTCTGGCAACCTTTTTAGCTCCAATCATGACCCCGGCAGCACTTTCCAACCTGTCATTGGTAGGCTCTGTAATGATTACTCCTCTGGTTTTACGGAGGCAAATTCCATTGCTTTTTGTATTCTTGCCTCAAAGGCTTCTGCCAGAACAAGTGCTATGCCTTCCTGGTCATCACTAAGGACAATCAGTCTCTGACCTCCTGTAAGACCGAATTTTTCACGAACAGCCTTGGGAATGACGAGTTGCCCGCGTTCATTGATGATTACCGATCCCCAGATATTTCTTCCTTTTGGCGCGGGAGGAATTGTGATTTCTCCATCTACTGTCTCTGTTTTCATAAGGCTGTCAATCGTAACCCCATATACGTCAGCAAGCCTCTTGCACTTCTCGACATCTGGAACAGTGGCACCACTTTCCCATTTTGCATAAGCCTGACGTGAAATATTTATTTTATCGGCCAGCTCTTCCTGTGAAAAACCGTTGATATTACGTAATATAATCAGATTGTCTTTTAACATAATTTTCTCCTCACGCCAGCAATGAGTTCACAGCTTCTATGTAAACGTCTCTATGGACTGTATGAATCACATGATCGCTGGTATCTGTTTCAATCAAATGACAGTTGTCACCTATATATGTTACAGCACGTTCAGCCTGTTTCCGGGATGCCGCACAGAGAAATGTGCCGTTGTCATGAATGGTTTGTTTTGCATGAATATATACACAGGGGACATCAATAGCAGAAAGTATCTCCTCATGTGTCAATCCGTGGTTCCAGCTCAGATCATAAAATTTCTCGCCATAGGCAAAATCATACTCTCTGGCGTATTTAAATACCGACCAGATTGAGGAAGGAAGAAAACCAATCCGAACTTCTTCATCCAAAT
>JAUNBT010000429.1:1038-2108 GCA_030526985.1 Lachnospiraceae bacterium
CATAGTTGGCTATCCCCGGCATAGCATTTTTCATATAAAGCTGTCCCCAGTAACAATGCCTCAGATAATACGCTTCCCAGCACTCTGATTTGTCTGATATATTATAGTCATGGAGTGGCTTATAAGTATCCAGATAAGCAAAACTCTCTTCCCATCCTTCACCCTCTGTTGAGAATACCGGAGGATCTTCTAAAACTGCACCGGCTATATTTTCACCACCATAAGCCGCAATGTATGCTGCGGTTATCGCTCCGTTTGAATGGCCTGATACAACCGTTGGCTCACCTATCACATTATCGATAAACCAAATGAGGTCGCCCCCATTTGTATCAAGATAGTACAGGCTTTCATCATGAGATGATTCGCCGTGCCCATATACATCTACCGCATAAATATGCCAGTTTTTGCTAAGGTCCGGCATAACAAGTGCGTAATCTTCCCATGAGCTCATTTGTCCGTGAATCAACAACAGCGCCGGCTTATCATTCGCCACTTCACCATAGTTGATTACATTTCCATTTGGAAGTGTAACTTGTTTCTCTTCTGCCTCTACCTTCTTCAATGCATTTTTGTATTTGTCATACCAATGCATGTTTTGATACCAGTAAAAACCGAACACGGCTACTGCAACAACAATTACGATCAAGATAATACTTCCAACAATTTTCATAGTTTTCTTCACCTTTCTCATTGAAAACCTCCATGAGTTTTATTCTTATGAAAATTGTAATGTAGAATTGCTGAATTATCTACCAATCAAAGATGTCAAAATAAACTCATTTATGTTATGTTTAGTTGCGTCTCGCAAATGTAATATGTTCTGACAGATAAAAGAAAAGGGATTTCAAGCATCCGGCAATCAGATTTACCAGTTTCTACTCGATTGACACATCGCCATACGGTTGACTTGCACCATCGCAGAGATTTTCAAAAGGCTTGTAAAATATCCGGTAAAATATCTTCAAAATGATTCCGATTCCCATTGACTATTTTGCAAAAATACGCTATACTCGCTCCAGTGAATAGATTGCAGTAGCTTGCGAGGCCTGCGATCGGAGGAGTCCCTGCGG
>JAUNBT010000430.1:0-1015 GCA_030526985.1 Lachnospiraceae bacterium
ATATAATCCTTAAATCGTCCTGGGATTGGTGTATACATCTCATGAATGACACCTAATACACCATAACAATCCTTAACTGACTTTACAATGGCACGTACTGCAAATAAGTCATAAATTTGATCCAAGGTTTTATGCTTATTTACAATCTTTTTATAAATTGTATTAAAATCTGACTTTGTAGACAAGACATATAACGTAATATCCTGTTTATTTTCTTTTACTATGCTTTCTGTCTGCTCTGACAGTGTGTACATCTGATTCTGAGATACGTCATAGGACCAGTCAAGCTTCGTAATCACTACATTGGCCGCAATGGCGACAATCAGAACAATCACAACCGCTGTGGCAGAAAAAAGGCCTTTTTTTCTATTCTTTTTATTCATGATGCCTACCTCCTATATCCAGCGCTTCTTCTCAATGGTCTGTATACTTAAATAGAGGAACACACCTATGAAAGAAAGATAATAAATGATGGAAGAACCATCAAATATTCCGTTGATAAAGTTATCATAGCGGTCTAAAATAGAAATCCAATCTACAATTTTAGAAAGACCATCATCAAATAAAGAAGATTTCAGTATCCAGGCTGCTGCAAGTCCTGCGATTCCTATCACTCCAGCTGCACCGCCAATCAGAAAGCTGTGTGTCTCATGATAGAAAAAGGCTGCCAGACAAAGCACTGCAATACCGCAGATTACCAATGTATATCTGGCTCTTCCCGGTGCAAGGCTCACAATATTCGGGAGAAGGAAACAGGCTAATACAACACCAAAGCTTACTGCTGCCGCTGCAACCTGGCTTTCTGTACAACAGGAAATAAACGTTCCTATTGCTAAAAAGCAGGCACCTAATAAAAAGAACCCGATAAAGGCAGAAAGATTTGTCTTCCAAACCATGTCGCCAAAGAAACTTAAAATAATAGAATAACAAAAGATTCCAAAAAGTCCCACTGCAAACAGAGTAAGTACTGCCAGATATTTTCCTATAATAACAGAAGAAACCCGGATTGGTGCTG
>JAUNBT010000430.1:1025-2101 GCA_030526985.1 Lachnospiraceae bacterium
CTTTTGTTTTTTCTCATCTGCCATCAAACGCATCGTCAGTACCGGAACAATAATAATAAATAAAATCGTAATACTGCTAAGAACATACTGACCAAAATCCATATATCCACCGGACAGGCAATATACAGTAAAATAAACGCCTCCCGCTGCCCAGAAAAGTGCTAAAAACAAATAGGCAATCATGGAGTGAAAATAGGATTTTACTTCTTTTTCGTAAACTGCTAACATCTATTCTTCCTCCTCATTCGTCAATTTTAAGAATATTTCTTCTAAGGACAGAGTTTCCTGTTCTAAATGTACTACCGGAAGCTTCTCATTGGCAAAAGCGAAGAATAATTCATCTCTCATATCCTCTTTCGCACTGGATTTTGCTTCTACCTCTATCATTCCGTCTTTTTCACCGGTAATGGTGTACTCTAAAATAAATTCGCAGCCCTTTAATACTTTCTCTACATCTTCTTTCTTTCCTTTTACAGTAAGCTTTACAGTTCCCTGATCAGAAAAGCTCTTTGTCAGATTCTCTGTTGTATCTTCTGCGACAATTTTTCCATTATCAATAATGATAATATGATCACAGACCGCACTTACCTCAGAAAGAATGTGTGAACTTAAAATAATGGTATGTTCACTTCCCAGTTTTTTAATCAGTTCTCTGATTTCAATAATCTGATTGGGATCTAGACCAACGGTCGGCTCATCTAAAATAAGAAGAGGCGGATTTCCCAACAATGCCTGTGCCAGACCGACTCTTTGCTTATATCCTTTTGATAAATTTTTAATCAGCCTTCCTGAAACATCCTCTGTACCTGTAGCCTTCAGTACTCTTTCAACTTCCTGTTTTCGTTCCTCTTTTGCCACCTTTTTGATTTTAGCCGCAAAGTCCAAATATTCCTTTACTGTCATATCTGTATAAAGAGGAGGAATCTCCGGCAGATATCCTATCTGTTTTTTTGCCTCCAAAGGTTTTTCTAAAATATCATAACCTCCAATTTTTACCTCTCCGTCTGTAGCAGAAATATACCCTGTCAGGATATTCATGGTAGTAGACTTTCCAGCTCCGTTCGGTCCTAACAGGC
>JAUNBT010000431.1 GCA_030526985.1 Lachnospiraceae bacterium
GGAGACTCTATTAGATGAAATGTATGTTAGTAATGCAGTAAAACGTCCGATTTATCGTACAATGGATATTGTAAAAGATATAAAACATGTTTTCTGTAAAGCACCTAAAAAGATATTTATTGAAATGGCAAGAGGGGGCGGAAAAAAAGGAGTTCGAACCAAATCAAGGAAGGATCAGATTAGGGAGCTGTATAAAACAATAGATCAGCAGGAAATCAGAGAATTATCAGAGCAATTAGAAGAAAAATCAGATAATGAGTTGCAAAGAGAAGTGCTTTTTTTATATTTTATGCAGCTTGGAAAATCTGCTTACAGTAATACGACATTAGATATCGATAAATTAAATACAAATTTATATAATGTGGATCATATTTATCCGCAAAGCAAGGTAAAAGATGATAGTATAGATAATAAAGTACTGGTTTTATCGCAGGAAAATGGAGATAAAGGAGATTCTTTTCCAATAAATAGAGAAATCAGAGAAAAAAGGACACCGTATTGGTCAATGTTGAAGAAATATGGTCTGATTTCGACTAAAAAGTATGAACGCTTAACACGAAATACGCCATTTTCAGAAGATGAATTAATGGGATTTATTCATCGTCAGATTGTAGAAACACGTCAGTCGACAAAAGCTGTAGCTACCATTTTGCAGAACATGTTTCCAGATACAGAAATTATATATTCAAGGTCTTGTATCGGAATTTCGACAAACATTTAAAATCAATAAATGTAGGAGTATCAATGATCTTCACCATGCAAAAGACGCATATTTAAACATTGTCGTAGGCAATGTTTATCATTGTAGATTTACAAAGAATTTTTATCTGGATCAACCATATTCGATGAAAACAAAAACATTGTTTGAACATGAAGTATCGTCTGGTGGTCAAGTGGTTTGGAATGGTGAAAAATCTGTTGCAAAGGTAAAAGATGTTTTAAAAACCAATCATATTCATTACACACGTTTTGCCTTTATGAGGCATGGGGGCTTTTTTGCTCAGAATCCTTTGAAAGCAAAAGAAGGTTTGTTCCCAAGAAAAAAAGGTTTAGATCCGAATAAATATGGGGGCTATTCTAAAACAACAGCAGCAGCTTTTCTGCTTGTTCAATATAAAGAAAAAGGGAAAAAGGAAGCTATGATTATGCCTGTAGAATTGTTATACGTCAATCAGGTATTTTCAAATGAGCAGATTGCGTTGGGCTATGCTCAGACAACACTAGAAACTATTTGGAATAGGAATTCAGATCAAATTAAAGATATTTCTTTTCCATTGGGATTACGTCCTTTGAAAATAAATACGATGTTTTCATTTGATGGCTTTCGGGCATGTTTAACTGGGAAAGCATCTAAGGGAAAACAGTTAGGTCTAACATCTATGATGCCACTTATTATAGGAAACTATTGGGAAGAGTATGTAAAAAAACTGGATTCATTTTTAATCAAAAAAGAAAAAAATAGAAAAATCGTATTAAATTATGCTTTTGATGGTATTTCTAAAAAAGACAACATGCAACTGTATATTATACTAAAAGATAAGATTGTGAAAGGACCATATGAAATTCCATTTGCAACACAGAAAGAATTGATAGAAGATGGCGAAATTATTTTTGGTGGTTTGTCTGAGGAAGAACAGGTGGCGGTTTTGTCAAAATTAGTATTATTATTAAAATCTGGAAGAAGTGGTTCCTGTGATTTGACAGCAATTAAAGGATCCAAAATGGCCGGAGTTTATGTCATTGGTTCAAAATTAAGTGGGTGGAAGAAAAATTTTAAAAGGGTGTCAATAATTGATTCATCGACTTCTGGAATTCACGAAACAAAATCTTTAAATTTAATGGAGTTAGTATGAGCTTTCGAACAATTGCAATTACAAAACGTTCCAAATTAAGCCTTAGTATGGGATTTATGGAAGTGCGGACAGATGAGACACTACGAATTTATTTGGATGATATTGATTTTTTGATTATTGAAAGTCAGGCAGTATCGATGACATCTTCTCTTCTTTCTGCATTAATGAAGAAAAAAGTAAAAATTATTTTTTGTGATGAAAAGAATAATCCACAGGGGGAATTACTCCCGTTTTACGGTAGTAACGA
>JAUNBT010000432.1 GCA_030526985.1 Lachnospiraceae bacterium
GTCAACTTATGAATATCATAATCAAAGGTATCTATCAAATAACTGTCTGCATTATTAGGTAAATAAATATTTGTATCAATTTTCCAAGAATAAGAACGTCCATTCAAGGAATTCTGACTACCTTCTTTCTTGATACTTGTAATATTGACACTTGTGGATACTTCGTTGGAATCTACAGTTGTTTTTGATCCATTCTCTTCTTTTTCTATAGAGGCTTTATTTTTATAAGTACTAGAAATATTTCCAGAATTATTATTATATGTTTCATCATCAATACGTACACGGACCGTAAAAGTTGCCGTCTTAATTGGAGCAGATGGTGTCTCAATCCCAGTCTTTGGAATTGTATAGCTCAATTTCTGTGAAATCACCTTTCCATTTTCATCCTTGACCGGTTCTATTATGACAGTATTTCCATCATTTTGCGAAACAGGATACAATACTGTTTCACCTTGTTTCACACTAACAACTTCCAATCCTGGAGCTAGACTATCCTTTAGAGTCCAACCAGTCAAATCATCCCCAGTTGCCTCTATTTTGTAATCGAACTCTCTGCTACTTACTGAAGAAGGTGCTTCTTTGGAAAGTTTACACTTGCTGTCTGTATTATCGCTTTCCTGTTCACCTGATCCTCCATCAGATTTTAAAACAGCTTTTCCATCATCTAAATCAACATACTGTACTTTATCCGAAAGCTGATTTTCGTCTAACATAAGTGAAGCTTCCAAACTCGCAACAACATCACTGAAAGCAAAAACTCCACCATTGAATTCCACTGAAAGCTTTGAATTGCCATCTGAATCTTTTGTTACAGTTGCCGTACCAATCTTAAATTCATTATAATACATACTGAATGGATTCTGCATTTCAGGATCTGTATTATCTGCAAAAATGCTACC
This sequence comes from Lachnospiraceae bacterium, assembly GCA_030526985.1. Taxonomy (GTDB): domain Bacteria; phylum Bacillota; class Clostridia; order Lachnospirales; family Lachnospiraceae; genus SIG292. The sequence continues at coordinate 900 of JAUNBT010000432.1, forward strand.
AAGATCATAATCAAACTTTATCAATTTATCCTGAGATACTATTTCCAACAAATAGGTATACATGGCATTTTCATAAGCAGACTCCGGATCCGACTCCGTCAAATAATCGTCATAGTCGGGGGCTCCTACTTGATACGCATATTCATTAAGTATTTCTTCCATATAATCATTTTTTAATCCAAATAGGAAAGAGAAAACAACATTTTTCCCAACACTATCGCTCGTATATCCATCTTCCGCTGTATTCAAGCCAACCTGTATGAATTCAATTCCATCATGTGGAAGCTTTTTCGGGTCTGCTATTGTAACATCTGCAGTTTTTTTCAAATTTTCAGAGGATTGATTTGTTTCTGCCAAAGTACTAATGCCTACATTTTCCTCATTTATCTCATCTATACTTGGTGTATCCACTACACTTATCTGTCCATTAGAAACAGGTTTCTTCTCTTCATTTAGATTATCTTCTCTATTCGATGGATTTTCTATATTTAACACAGGCCATTTCAATTCAATAATATTTTCATCCTGCAATGTAATTGTTTCTGTAGTGAAATCAGCATCCGACAAGCCCTGATTATTAATCGAAAAAGCTAGTTTGAAACCCGCAAATTCTTCCTTTTCCATTTTAGAAATTGACCCGTCAAAAGTAAAGGTCAGGATACCATCTGAAACAACATAACTTCCAACTACTGTTGTTCCATCCGCCAGATACACATTTTGTGATTCGACCGTATTTGGAACATTTATAACGCCAGTATTCAAAGCAACCTCTACAGTATCTCCTGTTTTTATAGTTCTTGAATCGATATCTGACAAAACTTTCAATTGAACATTGACATACCAATCACTTGTTTTTAATATATCAACGTCACTAAGATCAATGTTTTCGTCTGAAGACGAAATAACCTGATCTTCTTTTTTATCATTGTTATAATATCCCATTTCAGTAATATTTATCTTTAACTGAGATGAGAGATTCGTAACATTTTCTGGAACCGAAGTCTCACTATCTGTCACAATCGGCGATGGTGACTCCTGTATATTTTCCGGCTCAAGGACTTTATTTTCTCCAGCATTTCCCCCTACTGGATCTGGTTCGTCCCCACCAGCATTCTCATCACTCTGAATCACCATTGGTTCCTCTACAGCTGCGTAGGTTACCATACTTGGAGCAACCATGCACACAGCCATAAAGAAGC
>JAUNBT010000433.1 GCA_030526985.1 Lachnospiraceae bacterium
ATTTAAATAGATGTGGAATTTACTTTTGCACTGGAATTTACTTTTTCAAGTTAGCCTCTTTTCCTTTCCTTTTCTTTTCGTGCATTTTTTTGAACCGTCCTGTTTTCTATTTTGTGTTTTCTATATAATGAAAAGAATAGAAAACAGGACAATCTACGAAAAAAGCAGCCGACAAAAACTGCCGCCTAAAAAGACGGTCTTATTAAAGGAGGATTTGTAACAAAAGTGAAAGGTTTCACTACGGTAGAAGGCCATGCTGCGGATTTTTCTTTCCTTCTTATAGTATACTCACCTTTCACTTTTTCGTGAATTTTGCTTTTCCTTTGTTCTGTTTTTAAGACTCAAAATAATCTGTCGGGTTGACCGGCTTTTTATCTTTCGTCATTTTCACATACAAATGCGTTCCTTCTAAAGTAAAATAGCTGGTCGGTTCTGCCACCTTTCCGATGACACTTCCTGTCTCTACATAATCTCCCTTTTTACAGGTCAGATTTTTTAGCTGTCCATAGGTAACTGAGTATCCGTTTCCAAGATCCACAGTCACCGTTTTCCCCAGTCTGCTATCTTTCTTTACCCGTGTCACCGTTCCCTCATAAATGGATTTTACCTTTGTTCCTTTGTCTGCCTGAATATACAGTCCCGGATTACACTGGTACTGATCTAATGTTTCAAAATATACCGTTGTATCCATGCTGTAAGGAATTAAAATGCTTCCGGACACAGGCCAGATCAACTTATCCTTCCCGTTGTAGGAAGCCTGTTTGACACTGGCAGTCTCCTGACTTTTTGTGTTTTCTTCTGAAGACTGGTCTAAAGTCTGATTTTCCTCTGTTGCATCCGCAGCTGTTTTCGTCTGTTCTTCCCCCTCTGTAGACACCTGTCCTGATACGGGACTCGGATCATCCAATTCGATATTTTGTTCTACAATATCCTCTCTTTGATCCGTTTTTCTTCCGTATAGTAATGTAAGAGAAGCCAGCGCAATAATTCCGGCAATCAGCAAAACAACATATATTTTTTGTTCTACTGTTCCTTCTTTCTTCTTTTCCTTCATTTTATCACCTCTGGCTATAGTTTTGCCAAAAGTGGATTTTCTATACATTCTGAAAACATATTTTACTTTATTTTTGTAATTTTTGTTCCCGGATAATAATAAGACAAGATTTCCTGATATCCTTTTTCTTCTTTCGCCATTTCATTGGCTCCATATTGGGAAAATCCCATACAATGCCCTTGTCCCAATGTTATGATTCTTAATTTTCCCTCGTATTCTTCCAAATAAAAATTAACGGAAGGAAGGTCAAACAAATTTTTTAAGTCTTCTCCAGATATAGTCTCTGTACCAATTTGAACTGTTTTTACAAACCCCAGTGCTGTCTTTTCTCCAATCTTTAATTGATTCATTAAGGTATCCACAGTGAGTTGTTCCCCTTTTATTTTCGTTTTCATCTGCATAATGGCCTCCTCTTTTGTTATTTCTTTTATGCTCATATAATCTTCAGACTCCACATCCTGGCTGCTTTCCACTGCAGTCAAATAAGGAACTTCTTTTCCGTACATTTCAAGTGAGCTGACTGTAGTCCCAATACTTATTTTATGATATAAGGCGTCTATGTATTGTCCATCCCAGGTAAGTGCCTGTCCCGATGTATCTTTTACGACCTGACGAAGGGTATTTAAAATACGTTCTCTTTTTTTCTCTCCAAAACTATTTTGAAAATCCTCCGGTTTCACATACACAAGTGACAGATTTTTTATCTGTTCTTCGCTCTTTCCATTTAAGGCTCTCATCAGATTTGTTCTTGCAATAACAGCCTGCGCCTTTAATGTTTCCTCTTCATAATCAAAATCAATTTCACCTGCGATTATATACGGAAGAAATGTTTCCATGTCCATCTTTTCTCCCTGCTCATCAATCAGGGTAATCGGACTTCCTGTCTTTTCCTGTTGCTCTACATAGGTTCCGGAAACCATCATCGTAAAACAATAGGGCAAAAAAAGTGTGGTCACAAAAATTGCCGCCCAATTCGTCACTTTATCTTTCATAATCTCACCTCCCGATTTGTAACTGTTAAAACCTGACTAAAACAGTTA
>JAUNBT010000434.1 GCA_030526985.1 Lachnospiraceae bacterium
ATTCGAAGGCCTCCAACTGTTGTCCCTGCCTGAGCAGCTTTTGATGCCCAGCCCAGACAGCCTTTTTCTTATACATGAACACTGTTTTAGAAATTAAAATATTTTGTTAAAGAACCATCTAGTTTTATTTCAATTGCCTCTATGGCTTTTGACATACCGGTTGTACCAGCCACCTGACCGGATGATTTCCACCCCTGCCAACCAATATCCGATACATGGGTTCTGTACAGAATTCCATTATTTCCATTAAAATCTTTTAAATTTATCAAAAGTGCTTCCATTCGTTTTGCATTACCAACAGTTCCCCGAATAGAATTCTCACCACCTAGCCCCATCCAGTCATAATCTTGACAATGTGCCTTATAAGTTAAGGTTGGTCTGGAAAGTGTTGCTGATCCATTTGTAGAAAAGGCTTGGTCTTTCTTAACGATTTTAATCTGAATAGCTTCTGCTCTGACTGCCATACCTATAGAACCGGCTACTGCGCCATTTTTTGCCCAGCCCAGCCAGCCTTTGTCACTTAAATGAATACGATAATAGACGTTGTACAATGATGATTCATTGCCTGTTAGTTGAATTTGGATTGCTTCTATCTGTTTCGATTTTCCTACAGTTCCTGCAATTTGTCCAGAAGTCTTCCATGATTGCCAGCCAATATCCTGTACATGAGCACGATATTTTACTATACTACTACCACTGGCATTTTTAAGATTAATCTTCAAAGCTTCCATCCGCTTTGACTTTCCAGTGGTTCCTGCTATCTGTCCATCTTTATAAGTACCTTGCCAACCAACATCCTGCACATGTGCCTGATAACTTATGGCAGGTGTCCATGTGGCTGCGTTACATTTTACCCCAAATCCAAATAAAAATACCAAAAGCATCATCAGAAAATTTCTTGTCATTTTTCTTCTCTTCATAAATATTCCCCCTAATCCATCTCTGCATACTAACTACGTTTAAAGGTTTCTCCACCATGTTCTACATCAATAGTTTCGCTATCTGCCAATTGACCAGCTAAAATCTTAACATCTTCTTTATTAGTAAATGTGAATGTGTCATCCCCATTCCAATGAATTTTCACACCATTGTATGTCATAGTATCCTTATCCACAATTGTCGCAACTTTTTTCTCGCATGCTGGTGAATCTTTACCTGTACTTGCACTATAGTCATAGCCATTAAAAGTAACTGTACCTTTTTCAAGATCATAAGAAGTAATATCTATTGCCCAGTATCCATTGCTATATTTACCTTTTCGATTCCAGGATTTTGTTGTTTCGTTTTCTGTTGTTTCTGTATTTAAATCATTGGTTGTTGTATCATACCCCACCGAAGGAGCAGGTAACGAACAAATCGGTGTTTCTTCCGGCTGTGTATTATCTGGCGCAGTGAATTCGTCCTCTCCCAAATAATCATCTTCTGCATAATCATAATCAGAATAGTCTATGCCGGTGTTTTCTTCCTCTGAATCTCCATCTATCATTGTTCCATCTGGCATGCCCCATTCAGCGTCCTCATCCCCTCCGATTTCTTCATAATTATCTTCTGTATCAGACTCTTCCATACTATCGTAATTTACATCCGTATCATAATCAGATGACTCATAATAGTCGTTACCATCATCAGATCCGGTAACTTCATCCCCTCCAATCCCATTATCTACAATCGCTGGCTCATCACCTTGATCATAATTCACATCATTATTGCTGTTATCCGTGTTGTTATTGTCATGTGAATTATCAATTGTATTATTGCTGTTATCATCAATCTTGGTGACATCTGTATTAAATGTGTCATTGTCATTTACATTTGTATTATTCGTATTTTGAACCACCGTATTATCTATATCATTATAAACATCGGTATCATTGGTTTCATTTTTAGCGGTTACATAATTTGTAACATAGTTCTTAATCTCAGGAACTTCGCGTATTACAGGAATCTCTTTCACTCTAGCTGCAACATATTCTGTCTTATGCTCCACGTCCTTCTTTATTTCAGTTACAACAACGGTTACATTTTTCTTTACATTGGTGATAATTTCCACTGGAATTGCTTTCTTCTCATCATTCTGTTCTTTCTCTAAAGTTG
>JAUNBT010000088.1:0-4848 GCA_030526985.1 Lachnospiraceae bacterium
CCTGACGTCTGTTGGCAACACCTGCTGTATCAAGTGTACCTCTGACGATATGGTAACGAGTACCTGGTAAGTCCTTTACTCTACCACCACGGATAAGAACAACGCTGTGCTCCTGAAGGTTGTGGCCTTCACCTGGGATATAGCTTGTAACTTCGATTCCGTTAGAAAGACGAACTCTGGCAATCTTACGAAGAGCTGAGTTAGGCTTCTTAGGAGTAGCTGTCTTTACTGCTGTACACACGCCTCTCTTCTGAGGAGCGCTTACATCTGTGGATTTTTTCTTTAAAGAGTTAAATCCTTTCTGAAGTGCTGGTGCAGTACTTTTCTTTTCAACAGTCTGTCTTCCTTTTCTAACTAATTGGTTAAAAGTTGGCATCTGATTTTCACCTCCATGCATATTTTCTACTGCGGTTGCCTGATTAATACCTGTTTCTTGAAATAAATTCATCATTCTGGTATTTAACCGAAAATAAGTGTGCCGGGGTAATCCCGCACACACTTATGAATTATATAGACTTTGCCATCCTTTGTCAAGAAATTTTTTCATGAATTCCAAATCTGGGTAAGCAGACATTTCCCTTTTCAATCCCGGCATACTCAAATGATATAATTACCCCCACTCTCCCTCTGCCAGTCCATCAAGTCTTCCAGCGTATATTTATCCACAACCTCGCATACTGCCTGATTAAGTTCCTGCAAGAGCCGCAATGTCACACAGGTCCCTGCCCTCTCGCAGGTGTTTTCACTGCCCTCTAGGCATTCCACCGGTGCTAAACTTCCTTCGGTTTGTCTTAAAATCATGCCTGCAGTATATTCACCCGGTGCTTTCATCAGCCTGTAACCACCTTGAGGGCCTCGGATACTCTTTAAATAACCTGCTTTCACCAGCAAAGACACAATCTGTTCTAAATATTTTACTGATATCTCCTGACGTGCCGCCACATCCTTGATTCTGACAGGAGACCCTTCACTGTGAAGTCCGATGTCGAGCATCAAACGGAGCGCGTACCTGCCTTTTGTTGATATTTTCATTCTGACTGACTCCTCCTGCCATTTAAAATTTCCAGTAACTGTGCAAATCCGGACTCTAAATAATTTTCATGGCTCTATTCAGGATTGTATCATATTTTTCATTTTACTGCCACAAATGCTTCCTCTAAATCCTGCAAAATATCTTCAATATTTTCCGTTCCAATGGACAGGCGAATGGTATTTTTCATGATTCCCTGCTCCAACAACTCTTGCTCAGATAATTGAGAATGGGTTGTAGATGCCGGATGAATAACAAGCGATTTCACATCCGCTACATTTGCCAGAAGAGAAAACAATTTCAAATGGTCAATAAAATCTTTTGCCTTCTGTTCGTCCCCTTTTATCTCAAAGGTAAAAATGGACCCTGCTCCTTTTGGAAAATATTTTTTATAAAGCTTTTGCTGTTTTAAATCCTTCGCCACCGCTGGGTGATGGACGCATTCCACCTGCGGATGATTTTCTAAATATTCTACTACTTTTAATGCATTCTCCACATGACGTTCTACCCGCAAAGAGAGGGTTTCTAATCCCTGTAAAAATAAAAAGGAATGAAAAGGGGAAACTGCCGCTCCCATATCTCTCAAAATAATTGCTCTGATTTTTGTCACAAAAGCGGCGTCTGATGCTGCTTTTGTAAAACTGATCCCATGATAACTGGGATTGGGCTCTGTCAGCGTCGGAAATTTGCCAGAAGCCTCCCAATCGAAGTTTCCACCATCAATGATGACACCACCAAGGGACGTACCATGTCCACCAATAAATTTGGTTGCTGAATGAACTACCACATCTGCCCCATGTTCGATGGGGCGAATCAAATAGGGTGTGGCGAAGGTATTATCGACAATCAGCGGAATTTGATGAGCATGTGCAATTGCAGCAATCGCTTCAATATCTGCCACATCGGAATGAGGATTTCCCAGTGTTTCCATAAAAATTCCTTTGGTGTCAGATTCAATCGCTGTCTCTATTTCATCTAAATGAAGAATATCAACAAAAGTTGTCTTAATTCCGTATTCCGGTAAAGTATGGGCCAGAAGATTATAGGTTCCACCATAAATATTACTGGCTGCCACGATATGGTCTCCCTGTCCTGCAAGATTTTGAATCGCACTTACAATCGCTGCTGCTCCGGAGGCAACTGCCAAAGCTGCTGTTCCTCCTTCTAATGCAGCCATCCGCTGTTCAAAAACGTCTGTTGTCGGATTGGTCAGTCTTGTATAAATATTTCCTGCGTCTGTAAGATTAAATCTGGCTGCAGCATGATCACAATTATCAAATACATAGGAGGAAGTCTGATAAATCGGCACTGCCCTTGCTCCTGTTGCCGGATCTGGCTGCTCCTGACCTGCATGGAGCTGTAATGTCTCGAATCTATAGTTTTTGCTGTTGTTGTCTTTCCTCGTCATTTTATAAGTCCTTTTGCCTTTCTTTTTATTCAGTAAAATACTCTGTCTTTTAGGATATGGCATCTGTAAATAAAGGTGTTGAATAGTAGCGGTCTGCACTGTCAGGGAGCAATGCAACAATTGTTTTCCCTTTATTTTCAGGTTGTTTTGCAGTTTCTACGGCAGCATATAAAGCAGCTCCCGATGATATTCCCACTAAGATTCCTTCTAATCTGGCCATCTCTTTGGCATATGCAAATGCTTCTTCATTTTCGACTGTAATGATAGAATCGTATATACCGGTATCTAACACTCCCGGTACAAATCCGGCACCAATTCCCTGAATTTTGTGAGACCCTGGGTTACCACCGGAAAGAATGGCGGAATCCTTCGGCTCCACTGCAATTACCTTGACATCTGGGTTTCTTTCTTTCAGATAGGATCCTGTTCCGGTTATGGTTCCTCCTGTTCCAATTCCTGCTATGAAAATGTCAATCTGTCCCTCTGTGTCTTCCCAAATCTCCGGTCCAGTTGTCTCATAATGAACAGTCGGGTTAGCAGGATTGTCGAATTGACCAGGAAGAAAGGCATCTGGTATTTCTTGTTCCAACTCTTTCGCTTTTGCAATGGCTCCTTTCATTCCTTTTTTTCCGTCAGTCAGCACCAATTCTGCTCCATAGGCTTTCAAAATATTTCTTCTTTCCACACTCATGGTCTCCGGCATAGTAAGAATGATTCGATATCCTTTGGATGCAGCAATTGCAGCCAGACCTATTCCAGTATTTCCTGATGTAGGTTCAATGATAACGGAACCTGCCTTTAGTCTCCCTTCTGCTTCTGCTTTTTCAATCATCGCCTTTGCAATCCGGTCTTTGACACTTCCTGCCGGATTCAAATATTCCAGTTTTAAAAGAATCCTTGCCTCTAAATTATATTTCTTTTCTATATTTACCACTTCCATTAATGGGGTGTTACCTATTAGTTCTGATGAACCTTGATATATTCTTCGCATGGTTGACATCCTTTCTTTTCATATAATTCCTATTAGTTATATAGGGATTATATGATTAAAATCTATATTTGTCAATTCTTTTTTTAATGTATTAAATTATATACATGACCTGTAAATTATCAACTTTACTTTAATTTTTTTTTTTGCTATACTAGCATTAATATAGTAGATTCTAGGATATTATTAAGGAGATTTCATAAAAATGACTCGAACAACAATCAAGGATATAGCAGCAGATGTGGGAGTTTCCCACACAACAGTCAGCTATGTTCTTAATAGAAACCCAAACCAAAAGATTTCTGCCAAAACACGGCAGGCTGTATTAGAAGCGGCCAAACGACTCAATTATGTCCCCAATGAAACAGCACGTTCTTTGCGAAGCGACAGCACAAAGTGTATTGCAGTTGCATTGGAAAAATCAATTATGCGTTCCCGTTTTTACAGCATTTTACAAGGCATACGGGAAGAATTAATTACTGAAGGCTATGGTCTCCTATTAATGGATTTTCAAGCACGCGAGAATTCACAACGACCTGATTATCTGGAAAGCGTATTAAAAAGAAAAACTGACGGCATAATTTATATTGCATCAGATGGGCAGTCACCTGAATGTAGTGCAAGCATTGCCAAATCTCATATTCCTTTTGTTTCCTGCGATTGTTGTCCGGAGGAAGAAGAACTTGTATCTGTCAGTTTTGACTATGAGAAAGGTGCTTTTGAAGTTGCCTGCCGCCTTTTCGGCGAGGGAAGCACAAAGATTATTTACTGGCAGCCGGACGTTGATACATTTCAAGAACACTACCGGATGGACGGTTTAAAACGGGCGCAACAGCTTTATCCCAATACCACATTGGAGTTTATTAAGCTCCCATATATCTCACGTCATACAATTTCTGAATATGATACCAGTCAGATTGATAATCTGTGCCAACAATGTTTGGTACAATCCATTCTTCCGCAGCTATCTAACACGAGCGAAAATATTGCTATTATTTGTAGCTGGGGCATTATGGTAAAACATTTATGTGCAGCATTGTATCAGAAAGCTTCTTTTGATTGTAAAATCGCGCTTTTATCCGATGCAGATGTTCCTTTAATTCCAGGGATTAAAATTTTGACCAGTAGACCTCGATTTTTTTACGGAGGAAAGCAGAGTGCAAAACTTCTTCTCTCACAAATCCGTAAAGAAGGACCTGTTAATAATATTGTCCTTGATCCGGAACCACCAACATATGTATAAAAAAAGAAAAGGCAAGCTAACAGCCTGCCTTTTCTTTTTTTTCGTGGTTTTATCTGCAACAATTAAACTTTTATATTATGCCTCCTGAGAAGCCTGTGCAGGACGACCCAATGCATCTCTTCTCTTTGCAATCATGCGGCTTTCTATGAAAGTAAGAACCAGACATATTATAAGCATCG
>JAUNBT010000088.1:4872-12072 GCA_030526985.1 Lachnospiraceae bacterium
TAATATCGCCATACTTATCAACCCACATACCAGTCAGAACATAAATAAATGCATCTGAAATACATCCAATTGCATTATATAAGCCAATTGCAGTTCCATGATAAGCCACTGGTACCTGTATCTCAGAAATCGGTGTCATCCAGCATGGAGACTGCATTCCGTATCCAATCGTACAAGCTACTACTAGGAGAATACCAACCCAAAAATACTGATCTCCCATAGGAAATACGAAGAACATTACAAAACCTGCTAATGTAACGCCAACAAAAATTCGAATGACACGCATGGAAGATCCCATTTTATCAATCATAGCTCCAGAAAGTGGACTTAAAATTACTCGTCCTAAATACTGACGGAAGATTCCGATAAAAGTAACAATACCTAATGGCACCATATAAATTGTACTCATCATACTTACTGCCATAATTCCAGCACAAGTGATCATCAACATTGTAAAATAGATTAGACCTGCAACCCAGATTTCAGGCATTAAAAGTACCTTGCCAACTTGTTTAAACTGGAATTTTGGAGCATCATTCCCATCCATTTTTGTCCAGTCATTGAATTTTTCTTCTTTTAAAGATACAATACATATAATTGTACAAATAATATCAACAATAATGAAACAATACATCAGTGGACGCCAGCCTGCTAAATCATATTTAGATACGAAATAGGAACCTAATGCACCAATAATAGAGCCACCTAAAGCATATAATGCCCAGAAATATCCTGTATTTTTACCTTCTGTCTCAGGAGTAGATACACCTTTTACAATTTTACCAAATAAGGTATAATAAACACCCATCATGAAACAGGACAGAAATACGGTAAATAAATATAATCCAAATGAATCAGAAAATGACAGAACAATGAAATCTGCTACTGAAAAAATCATACAGCCAATATAAGCCGTCTTCATTTTAATCTTATCTGCAACCATGCCTCCTAATGGCCAGCAAACAATCATAACAAGACCTGTGATTGTACCTATGTAACCCATCTGTGTATTGGTTGCTCCAAAATATTCCTGCATTAATGAATAGTAACTGTAAAACATCCATATGTTCATACATGTGCCTGCATAACCGAAACCACACATAATCAGCATCAGCCACTTATAACCATTAGAAACTTTGTTTTCCATTGTCATAATTAGAAACTCTCCTTTTTATTTTTTTTAATAGTGATGTTTTTAGAACTCTTCATTTAAAAAAGTTCTATTTTGCAAAAATTTAAGACTATGTCTCCTGTTTTTGCATTTAACAAACGAAATACTCCACTTTTATCATCTATTTTCCAGATCTGAGTCTTAATTGGATTATCAAGCTCCAGGGTATTTGTAAAACGAACTTTTATTGATTTTATTGATTCCGGATGGTTATGACATATCGTGTGGATTAATGCGCGGCAGGCATATCCAACCGTACACATTCCCATAATAATCGGTTTATCAAAACCTCCAAGCTTTGCAAAATCCGGATCAATGTGAAGTATATTAGGATCATTATCAATTCGGTATAATGCCGCCTGATTCGGCCCAATGTAATCCTCAATCTCATAATCCGGTAAGCAATCCGGATATTCAACTGGTGCTTTTGGTGGTTTTTCTCCTCCAAATCCTCCGGAAGACATGTCAACATCTCTCGTCACCAATGTAAATACTTTATCTCCACTCTCATCATATGCTTCCGCCTGAATTTCAGCCAGACTTCCACGGTCTTCTCCTCTATCATAAATATCAAGAAGTTCTATTGTATATTCAATTTTTCCCTCTATTTTTGTAATTGGCTTATGGTATTCAATATCAAATCCATAATGCAATGTATCCGGCAGACTCTGCCCATATTCATATGCATCAGTAAATTCTTCAAATCCCAAAATTGCTGCCCAATAAGTAGGGATAATTTTCATATTCTTCTCATAAACATATTCCAGCTCATCATTTACACCAGAACCTACACTCAATGCATATAGAGCCAGCTTATGCCAATCATACTCTAAAGTCAAAGGACCTTTCTTTTTCCCAATCACATCAAATTTAAGACTCATTCTTTCACCTTCTTTCTGTTATCCATATATTTTTACAACGGTTCGGATTATATTATTTTACAAAAGTTGCTGCTGCGAAATTACTTCCAATCAGCTCGTTTGCTGGTATCACGACCATGAACGCCTGTCTGTCCACATCTTTTACCAGTTTCTCAACCTCGTATACTTCCTTGGGACGTATTGCCATCATTAGCACATTTCTATCTTCTCCTGTATACATTCCATTCCCATTCCATCTTGTTACTGCTCGTCCTGTTGTCGCCATTAAAGGTCTGGAAATCTCCTCTGCATTTTTTGCAGTTACAATAACACAGATATTTCCCTGCCTGATACCATATATTATTTTGTCTGCCACTGTTGAGCAGACAAACAATGTGATAATTGCATAAAGTCCCACACCGACATTTCCAAATACAATCATGGCAAGTACTACAATTCCGCCATCAATAAATAAGCTTAATTTTGCAACACTCAAAAAAGGAAATTTCTTGTTCAGCAGGCGGCACAGCAAATCCGTGCCTCCTACTGAACCAGAACCAATTGTCAATAATGACATTCCAAGCCCATACAACACACCTCCAAAAATGGCAGCTACCAATGGGTCTCGGGTCAATACCGGCAATTTCCCCAATAAATCTACAGTAAAAGAATAAATTACGGCCGCTATAATTGTATCGACTGTATAAGTCCAGCCATTTACAACTACAGCACTACACAAAATAGGAACATTCATAATCAGTGTCAACGTTCCAACTCCTAGAGGGATGAATTTTCCCACTGCCACTGCTATCCCTGCCAATCCACCAGCTGCAATATTGTTTTCTGTTAAAAACAGACTTAATGCTAAAGCATACAGCAGATTTCCTCCGCAAATATAAATCCAGGTTCTTTGACGTTTTGAAATGTTTTTCATTATACAATACCATTATAAGGAAGTGCCCATCCAAACAGCAGGAAACAGGTTGTAAGAATTCCTACTATTATAAGAATATAGGCATAACAACGATCTCGTTTATAATCGGATGCTACCTTCTCAGACTCAGGTAATACCATAAGGTTTTTGCGGTATTCAGTTTCCTCATTGCTGACCGGATAAAGTTTACTTCCAAGCACGGCAAAAAGGAAACTTAAAAATAAACCAATAAAAAACGGATCAAGGAAATTCACAAAAACAGAAGCTGCCTCTCCAATCCCAAAACCAACCATGCATTTTGTAATGATAAACCCTAAAAAACCAGCTATCATAGACCAACGTGCCCCCGTTCTCGACATCTTCTTGGAAAGAATACTCCCAATACCGGGTACAGCCCAGCTCGCGGCAATAATTGTAGATGCAAACCATGAAATAATCCTGATTCCCCCTAACCCCATATAGGCAAGGATTAGAGATACAACTCCGACAAGCAGCATAACAATCCTACTTGTCCTAAGCTGTTGTTTTTCATTTTTATATTCTTTCTGTACAATGTCAGAAGTCAATGAAAATCCAATCACTGACAAAAAAGTTGAGGCACTGGAAAGTCCTGCTGCCATAATACCAGACAATAGCAGTGTTCCTACTATTTTAGGTAATACATTGTAAGAAGCCCAAATCAATACCCGCTGTGAATCTTCCAGTCCGGCATTAAGATTTAGAACAGCTACCGACTGTAAATTCAAGAACAATAAAAATACAACCGTACAAATAGCTGCTATCACCCCTGATCGAAACGTTACATGTTCACTTTTTGCCATTAGATTTCGACCTGCCTGCCACGGAGAAACAGCAACTGTAATGAACCATATGATTCCCATAGTTACTGCATACATCACCGCACCAAACACATCGTTTGCTCCAGTTCCTGCAATATTTCCATGAAAATCCAAAAGACCTTCTGGGATTTCAGGATTATTCATCAGATTGGTAAGCAGCTCTGGCAATCCACCTTGTGCTTTAAAAATAATTGGTCCCGCCAGAATAGCCCCAAACAAAAAGATAATAAACATCAACGTATCTGTAAGAACCACTCCCTTTGAACCTGAATAAAAAGTAAACATCGTAAAACAAGCCCATGCCAAAAACAGACATGTGTGATAGGAAAATCCAGTCAACTCCTGCATCAAAATTCCGACACCCGTAATACTAGCCAGTAAGTATGCCATTAAAGATATAATTGTAATTACACCTGCCACCCGCCTAATTCTGGGATCTTTATATCTCATCCCGAAATATTCTGGCATTGTAGTGCATTCTGAACGCCTTAGATATCTTCCAAAACAAAGAGGACCAAACACATACCCACAGGCACACATGGCATTCAGCAGTACAAGAGACGTAATATTCCCGGAATAACACCAACCCTGATCCCCCATAAATCCATTTACAGACAACATCGATGCAAATAAAGTTCCTGCAATCAAAATCGTAGGGGCATTTCTTCCACTCACATAATAATCATTGACATTTTTTACAGAGCGACCAACATAAACGCCGACCACCATGTAAATGATAATACTAACAATAACACCAACTAAAAATATATTCATTCCGTATATTTCCTTTCTCACCGGTATGATAATAAGGATTTCCGGAAGATATCTGTTGTTATTCTACATTTTCTCTTTCTTCTCGTTTCAACACATAGAGCATGGCAATGCCTGATATCACAAGAAACCCTCCAATACATATAGAAAAAACAATCTCACCCATAAGGCATCACCTTCCTTATCCTTTATTTAATTCCCATATGAGCCGCAATGACCATTTTTTGCACTTCGCTTGTACCTTCATAAATCTCCGTTATTTTTGCATCACGCATCATTCTCTCAACTGGATATTCACGTGTAAATCCATACCCACCATAGAGCTGTACTGCCTGACAGGTCACATCTCTTGCAGCTTCAGAAGCAAATAATTTGGCCATAGCTGCCTCAGAAGAATAATTTGCTCCGTCATCTTTTAAACATGCGGCTCTATACACCAGATAACGAGCAGCGTCAACCCTTGTCTGCATCTCTGCCAATTTAAACTGGGTATTCTGGAAAGAAGAAATTGTCCGTCCAAATTGTACTCTTTCTTTTACATAAGAAGCAGCTGAATCAATTGCACCCTGGGCAATGCCCAGTGCCTGTGCAGCGATACCAATTCGACCTCCATCCAATGTTGCCATCGCAACTTTGAATCCTTTTCCGACTTCGCCCAGCAAATTTTCTTTTGGAACTTTCACATTGTCAAAAACCAATTCATAGGTTGCAGACCCACGGATACCCATCTTGCGTTCTTTACTTCCGAATGTAAAGCCTTCCATTCCTTTTTCGAGAATAAATGCGGTGATTCCTTTATTTCCCAATGTTTTATCTGTCATGGCAAACACAACATAAACATCAGCATAATATCCGTTTGTAATGAAAATTTTGCTTCCATTTAAAAGATAATAATCTCCCATATCTACAGCCGTAGATGCCTGCATTGCTGCATCTGTTCCGGCATTTGGCTCAGTCAGTCCAAAAGCTCCTAATTTCTCTCCTGTAGCAAGTGCTGGTAAATATTTTTGTTTCTGCTCTTCGGTTCCGAATGCCTGTATTGGCCAACAACAAAGAGAAGTATGTGCAGATACGGTCACTCCTGTACTAGCGCATGCTTTGGAAATCTCTTCTACCGCCATAGCATATTCAAAATTGCCCATTCCAACTCCACCATATTCTTCTGGGATTGGGATACCCATAACACCAATTTCACCCAGCATCGGTATTAACTCAACAGGGAATTTTTCCTCTTCATCTAACTCGGCTGCGATTGGGGCAATTTCACTTTCTACAAATTCACGTATCGTATCTCTCAATAATTCCTGCTCATCATTTAATTTAAAATCCATAACAATCTCCTTTTTAGCGATATTTTCTTAAAATCTGCTTGCTAGCAATTACTGTCTGAATTTCTCCCGTACCACCGGAGATACGTGTAATTCTCAGATCACGATAGATACGGCTTACACGGCTTCCACAGAAACCAATGCCTGCCATAACCTGCATAGCATGGTCAACAACAATATTTGCTGACTCAGAACAGAACTGTTTTGCAATAGAAGCTTCTTCTCTTCTTAAGCAACCATTATCTTTATTCCATGCATAATGGAGAAGCATATCGTGCATCGCCTGAATACGCATCGCCATTTCCATAATGTGATTCTGAATCAACTGAAGTTTACCGATTTCTTTACCAAAAGCGATTCTCTGATTTGCATAGCGGCATGCATCTTCATAAGCACATAAAGCCTGTCCATATGCGTTAAAAGCATCAATCAAACGCTCATAGTCAAATCCTTTTGATGTAGCTAAAAGTCCATTGCCTTCTGTACTGAACATATCTTTTTCTTCAATTTCCACGTTGTCAAACCAAATATCATTGACATTTTCCATATGAAGTCCCATTGTTTCCATTGGCTCTTTCTTACAATTCGGAACATTCGTAGGTACAAACCATAAAGTCAACTGCTCTGGATTCTCACTGTTTTTAGCCAATGTCAGGCAATAATCACTGTTCTGTGCTCCTGAAATAAAATGCTTATGTCCATTAATATAAACTTTTCCATTTTTACGAGTATATGTTGTTAAAATTGTGTTGCTGGATAAATCAGTACCGGCAGTCGGCTCAGAAAATCCCTGTGAATATGCCGGATGTCCTTCAAAGAATAATGGCATAAACTTATCAATCTGTTCCTTTGTTCCGTTTTCTAATAATGCGTCCGCTTTTACATGATCCCAGAACAGGTAGATTGGAGCACCGCAACGTCCAAGTGCTTCCATTACAAGGAACATAGTAATAGCTCCTTCTCCATCTCCGCCTGCTTCCTCTGGAAGAAACATGCTAAAGCACCCCAATTCTTTTAAGATGTCCCAGAATTTTTCAGGATGTTCATGATTCTTATCACAATCCTGAAAATAACTTTCCAGATTTTCTCTTGTCATTGCTTCTTCAATTGCCTGTACCATCAATTCCTGCTCTTCTGTCATTTTAAAATCCATAATTCATTCCTCCTAAAAATAAATGTGCCTGCAGCTTTCGATTCCTCCATATTAAATCAGCTGCCATTTTGTTTCTATAATCACCCTTTTCAGGGATATTATCATTCATAAATTATTTTCCCTGCCAATTCGGTTTTCTTTTTT
>JAUNBT010000435.1 GCA_030526985.1 Lachnospiraceae bacterium
AAAAAATGTGCATTGGTCCAAACTCCGCATCATTTCTTTTCCCCTGATCCATTTGAGCGCAATTTACGCACTTTTAAAAAAGTTCCTAATGAAGGTGCCCTTTTTTATGGACTGGTGCAAGATGGCAATGATTTCTGGAACGCTACCTTTTTTTGTGGATCCTGTGCAGTATTAAGGCGCACGGCGCTTGAAGAGATTGGTGGGATTGCTGTAGAAACAGTTACCGAAGATGCGCATACAGCCCTTAAATTGCACCGTCGTGGTTGGCGTACTGCTTATATTAATAAAACGCTTGCAGCGGGGCTAGCAACAGAAAGTTTATCAGCTCATATTGGCCAAAGAATACGCTGGGCAAGAGGTATGACACAAATTTTAAGAATGGATAATCCGTTCTTAGGAAAAGGATTGACCATTTTTCAGAGAATATGCTACAGCAATGCCATGCTCCATTTTCTTTTTGGCATACCACGATTAATATTTCTGATAGCACCGCTGGCTTTTCTATTATTTGAAATCAATATCATATATACCACTTCTTTACTTTTAATTTTATACGTCATACCTTACATTGTTCAGGCAAATATTGCCAATGGCTATATTCAGGGAAGATACCGTCACACATTATGGGCAGAGGTATATGAAACAGTATTGGCCTGGTATATAACCATTCCTACAACGGTTGCCCTATTTTTTCCCAAAATCGGAAAATTCAATGTAACTGTAAAGGGTGGCATTGTTCAAGAGACTTATTTCGATTGGAAAATTTCAAAGCCTTATGGTTTTTTAATATTGCTGAATATAATTGGTTTTTCTTTCGGAATTTGGAAAATATTCACAATTGAAACTCCACAAACCACAGCTATTATCATTAATTTGGTATGGTGCTTTTATAGTATTGTCATATTAGGTGCAGCCATTGCGGTGGCTACTGAAACTCGCCAAGTAAGACAAACACATCGCGTGGTCGACAATTTTCCTGCAAGCCTTTATTTACCTGATGGAAGAGTTATGCATGTGCAATGCAACGACTATTCCATGAGTGGGATTGGTTTGCATGTAGAAAACATTGACTTACTGGAGAAACATACGCGGGTCTATGTTGGACTTTATAAAGGACATGAAGAACACGCTTTTCCCATGAAAGTTATGCAACATAGAAAAGATGGTCTGATGGGATTAGAGTTGCAGGAAATCAGTACGTTGCAAAAAATGGATTATGTGCAATGTACTTTTGCGCGCGCTGATGCCTGGAACAATTGGAAAAAAGAACAGACAATCGGCGGAATGAAACAAAGTATTGTCAAAATTTTCGAAATAAGTATTGTCAATTACAAAGTCTTCATAAAATTCTTGATGTCAAAAATGACAGCTGCTTTAAAAAATAAAAAAGAAAATTCAGAGAGTTTAAATAATTATGATTAGAATAACAGGCTTATGGAGCCTATATTTCATAGCAAAAATTGCGCTCCATCACCTTGGATATATAAATTTATTGCTGGCCTGGAATGTACTGCTAGCTCTGTACGTTTATTTTCCTATAAAAAACAAATTAGTCAGGTTAATACGCTCATTGTCAGGGTTTATATGCGCCGTTAGCTTGGCATGGAAAGAATTTAATTTACCTTCCCCTGCGTATGTGCTTCAGCAAGCAAAAAATATTGCTGGTTTTAGTTTTGAGTACCAGCTTGAGTTGATTGCAAGAGTTCTGAACTACGAAGTAATTTCTATAGCGGCCGCTTTTCTATTTATCTATTTATTGTTGGCGCAACGTATACGTTTTTCTTCTTTCGCATGGCTGGGATTTTTATCAATTATTTTGTTCCCTACAACAAGTATCAATGCAATCCAAAGCAATG
The DNA here is from genome assembly GCA_030526985.1 of Lachnospiraceae bacterium. Classification (GTDB taxonomy): domain Bacteria; phylum Bacillota; class Clostridia; order Lachnospirales; family Lachnospiraceae; genus SIG292. The sequence continues at coordinate 1,857 of JAUNBT010000435.1, forward strand.
TTGCCACTTCCAATAATGCAGATGTAACGAATAACACTCAGAATGCAGCGATCGCTAGCGACGAGATGATCGGGAAATTCTTTGAGGAAGAAGAAAATAAAAGAATTATCTTCAATGAAAAATGGGGGAAAGACTTTGATGTCATCTTGGCGCATTGGTGCTCTGTTTCATGGGATGACCTGGCTTTCGTCGAGTTGTCCGACCACCCATTCATTAAAACAGCTGATATTGCCTTT
>JAUNBT010000436.1:0-328 GCA_030526985.1 Lachnospiraceae bacterium
TGACAATTCGTGCCAAAACCCTTATAAAGTATTCAAAGATACTTGTGCAATAAAAAGAAACCCAGAATACTGCAACAGTGGAAAGCAGAATCCATATCCATAAGTTCGGGGAATCTCCGATAATAACATTGTAAATTTTAACAATTACATCAAGAACAAATGCGTGAATCAAATATATATAAAATGTCCGAGAAGCAATTCTTTCAAATTCATGCTCTACCTTAAGATTTTTAAATCCTATGAACACCAAAACGCTTGCGATTATTACCGTAGGAGAAAAATTACTCTGTGCGTCAATATATCCAGCTATCTTCTCCAGTACTGTGCC
>JAUNBT010000436.1:338-2083 GCA_030526985.1 Lachnospiraceae bacterium
CTCCGGTAAGGAGTAGAAAAAGCATTCCTATGCCAAAGCATGTAATGGGACGGATATTTATGTCTGAATCACTTATGATATTCCCTAGAACCATCCAACTTGCAAAGCATGCCACCGTATGTACACCCCACGCTAATTGGAAGTCACAAAACAAACACGAGACGATTGATGCCACAAACCATAATAATCCTATAATATTATACTGCTTTCGAGTCATACTATTTTTGAAATTTACAATAGAGGGAATCAACAAATAAATGCCCAACAATGTATAAACATACCACAAATGATAAAATGGGCGCCCCAAAGCCCAATTAACAATAGGGGTAATGTATGAAGACGCATGTAGGAGCAGGCAGTTCAATTCTGAGTAACATACACCAACAATGCTAATAACAAAAACCGGTATTAAACTTTTAGCAAACACCTTATTAAAGAAATAGCCATAATCACAATTTCTTTTATTAGCCAATAAAAATCTTCCAGAAATCATCAAAAAGCAAGGTACGGCATATCGCACTAATCCTGAAACAAAATCAAGACCATCTGTTCCCCCCCCCACACGCATATTAGCACGTCCTGGATAACGTGAAGTAGTATGTATAACAATCACACCAATACAAGAAATAATCCTTAATAAATCGTAGTTATTCTCTCGATAGTCAGCATTAACGCTCTTCATATTCCAGTTCACATCCTTCTTTTTATTATCCTCACGGCAGTTCCTTTTATTATACTAAGATGGCGCCTAACTTTCACACCACTATAATATTTTATAATATCTTTCCATTTATATCTGGGTGTCGTTCTCATTAGACATCGTAAAACGAAAATTTTGTCTCCCATAGTTGCTCTTCTGTCCCACTGATAGGGTTGGATATATTTCAAGTTATCGATATCCGCTTTCCCAACACGGATACGTCCATCTGCTATCACTCTTTCTAAAAGTTTCAATCCCATACTCGTTCTAGCAAATATAATATTTCTACCGTCGGCTTCATTGAAATCCGGTTTCTTATCATCCGAGAGATGCCATGCATCTCCACAAGCAATGTCGGCCATTTCTCCAATACCGTCTAAGCATAAACGGCACATTTTCATAATATCGCGACCCAATATAGATCCCCAAGAAGTAGCATAATCCGTTTTGTGTTCTTTCCCAGAGTATTCTACTGCCGTTGTATATCCCCGCCATCCATCGCCACAGTATCGGAGCGACTGCAAATCTTCTTTTCGACATTTCAAATGATCCAGCAATTTCTCTTGAGCTATTTTGCTGGGAAGACCGGCACAGAAAAACGACAACGTATAGATATAGATTATAACGCCTTTCCACTCCGCCTCAAGTTTCATGAAGTTTTTCAATGCTACAACATCACATGGTTTACCGATAAAAGCATATCTGCTTTCTTTATTCAGTCTAGTCAATACTTCAAGCGGATGGCTAATTGCATATTGGGAACCGCACCTGTTTATCAGTTCTTCTCTTGAAGTACTCACAACAAACACTTTTCTTGTTGAATCTTGTTGATTGACAGAAGTATGAATAATCCCACCAACCTAACCATTTTCCAGAAGCCACGACGCAATCTCTGTTAAAACACCGCCGCTCGATACAATTTTCCTTACTTTTACGTCGGTAGACCACTCTACATATATCTTTTCTTTTTTTTCCCATATTTTCGAGAAATCCATCTCGTTTTTTAATTTCCAGATGCCGTACAGACCTGTGAAGCCACCGCTCA
>JAUNBT010000437.1 GCA_030526985.1 Lachnospiraceae bacterium
AAATGTAATTAACAGTACTAATAGTATATTTTTTCGCATTGACGCTTTCATGATTGCACCTCTGCTTTAATTGTTAGATACTTCATATTTTCTCCTTTGTTTTCAAATATAATCTTAGCTATAACTGAATTTCATCGCCCTCATTTCGCACTTCTTTTACAAGTGCCATTACATCTTCATCAGAAGTAAGGCCGGAGCGTTCTGCTTCGCCAACCATCTCACTTTGAAGTATCTGCATGGCATAAATCGCTGAGTTGACTATGCGTACATTACTACCTTCAACGATAAATGAAACTCTATCACCATTTTTTACTCCAAGGACATCTCGAATATCCTTCGGAATCGTAATCTGTCCTTTAGCCATAACCTTTGCGCTGTCTACAAAAGTATTTGTCAACATTTACAATCACCTTCTTGTCATCTATGGAAAGTAGGGTTTTCCCTACTTTTATTATGCATAAATCTATTTAAAAATCAACTTCAATTGAAACTATTTAATTTGTTCATTTTTCGCGTTCCTTTGTTTTTTTTAGGATTTATTGCCCAATTGTGCAAATCTTCTAATACAGCGAAAATTTCATCTGACAACTCCTCTGGAATTTTGCTTTTTGGGGGACGTGTTGTCAGTTTTCTTTTTACATTAATAAGTCTCTCACTTAGTTCAAAATCCGTATCAGATATACTCCAAAAATCATATGTTTCATAAATATTGATTGCCACAGCCTCTTCTATTTCAGCAATCAGTTGGTAAAAATCGTTTATCCATTTATTTGCAATCAATGCTCTTTTATTTCTTTCGCTCTCTTTCTTTTCTTTAATTTTAAAAAATTTTGAGACCATATACCCTGAAATTAGACCAGCTATAATTCCACTACATATCGAAATGACAATTTCTATATAATTCATGCTTATTTCCATTTCATTAATTAAAGTTTACTACAATTTCGACAGCTATTTTTCAGAATCTATTTTGCTGTACGAATTACAATTACTCATAGTACACATTCGTAACATATCCAGGGGGATAACTTTCTAAAGAATCTTCCACATTAGGTAATCGAAATACAATGTTTTGTACAAAATCATAAAATCTCTCTATATCATTTAAAAAATCCCGAGGAGTTCCAATATCTCTGTATTGAAAAGAATGTACAGCATTTCGTTTATGCTGCACTTCATTAACCCAAATATATTCCGGCTCCGTTTCATCGTCCCATAAGATTCCTATGCTATATTTCTTTAAATCTTCAAATCGCAGCCCACTTTCAGGTTCTATAATTTTTCCCTTTTTGTTTTTTCTCGGATTTAAAATATATTCATCATAGTATGTACAATAAAATAGTCTAAGCCATGATTCCACAACTGCACCCAGATTAATTCGTGCTAAAATCAGTTCTCCATCAGTCATATGAAGCCCTTTATCAATCCAGATTTGCAATGCTTCTGTAAGTTCGTATAGCCAATCTAGCATCGCAGCCTCGGTCTTTAATGAAGTAACATCCGGTGCAATCCCTCGTACATTTTTCCATATCAACGAAACATTCTTCGTATGGATTTTTATTATGTCAAATTTTTCTCTCCTGGCCATCTATTTCCCTCCTGTAAGTTTCATCGTAGACATATATTAAAACAACATATCTAATACTCAGTATTATACAACGCCATCATACATGCTTCTATCTTAACGTCTCATTTTTAATTATGTTATGAGCATCTCACATTCCTTGCAGATGCTATTACAGACATCATATACAAATCTATCCGTTGCTACAATGGTCGGATAATGAAGCACAACCGCACATGAATCCAGGCCTGTTAGCGACTCCGGCCTTGGCATTTTATGGTAGCATAAAAAACAACAACTTATGTTGTGCAAAGTATACTTGATAAAAGTCGCTGCTTCGACCCGAAAAAAATTTGTGAAGACCCTGTCCTCTTTGACATCTACAAATCCCCCTTCTGCCTGGATGCTCCTGATAACCCGAAGTTTCTTGTCTTCGATACTGTCGACTTTTTCATATCCGTCAACTCTGAGCCTCTCAAAACCCTTTGATACTACAAGATGTTTGTATCGCTGCTGCA
>JAUNBT010000438.1:0-1634 GCA_030526985.1 Lachnospiraceae bacterium
CCTGTGTCTAATTCCTCCTTTCTCTTTCTGTTTCTTATCTGCCTTTTTCATAGTCCCTATTATATAAAGTCATACTTTTTCATGCAAGCATGAAACGCATGACCTTATGACCCTTGCATTATTATATTACAAATAGAAAATTAAATCAAGATAAATATTACAAAATTATTAAATTCTATTGAAAATTTATTTCTAATATGTTATTATAACTACAGTGAAAGAAACATAAAACGAAAGGAGCTCGAAAAAAATGAAGAAACAAAAACGATTTTTTGTCCTGCTTCTGGCACTGATTCTGATATTTAGTTCCACCCCCGTCTCAGCGGCCAGTTTGAAGATTAAAAAAAGCGGAAAAGCAACAACTTACACAGGGAAACAATTAAAGGTTACATATAATGGAACAAACATTCCTATCACTTCTTACCCTGGTCTTACCTTAAGCGGTTACAATATGATTCCCTACTATTATGTATTTGTCAAAAACGGTCCAAAGATGAGTTATTCCTACAACAGCAACAAAACCTGTCTGACTTTAACTTATAACGGTACTACCGTAAAATTATATAATAAGAAGAAAACAGCTTACGTAAACGGAGTAAAGAAAACTTTGGGAATTGCTCCTATCTTCGTCACCTTCGTAAAAAGCAATAAGAAAGTATTTATGATTCCGGCCAAGGCAGTCTGCGGTTACTTTGGATTTACCTACAGCTACTCCAGTTCAAAAAAGACAATCACAATTACCGGAACGGATAAGAATACGGTTTCCTCCGATTCTTCTTCCTCTGTAAACAGCCAAAGTGCTTCCTCCACACAGGCAACCTCATTTAAGTCCATGAGTACAAGCAAATTCATAAAGACAATCGGTCCTCTTGCTCAGGCAGATGCAAAAGAATCCGGTGTGATGGCTTCTGTTACTATGGCGCAGGCTATTTTAGAAAGTGGATGGGGAAAATCAGATCTGGCACAGAAAGCAAATAATCTTTTTGGTATGAAGACCAGTTTATCTGGCAACACCTGGAACGGATCTACATGGGATGGTTCCAGCAAGTACACGAAGACGACCGCTGAATATGATTCCAATAATAAAAAATATTATGTGACAGCAAGTTTTCGAAAGTATCCTTCCGTTGAGAAATCCATCGGAGATCATTCCGCATATCTGACCCATGCAAAAAACGGTTCCTCCTTGCGTTACAGCGGACTTACCTCTGCTACTACATATAAAAAGCAGCTTACCATTATTAAAAATGGAGGATATGCAACCTCCTCTACTTATGTCAATGATTTATGCAAAATTATTACTCAGTATAATTTAGATGACTGGGATTAGTGAAAAAAGAAATGGCAGTATCGCATCTTTCATGCGATACTGCCATTCTTTTTTCTATATTGATTTCTACAATTTTTATGCTTCTTCTTTCTTTTTATCTGGTGGCAAAACAAGATTTGCAATTGTTCCAATCAGGAATGTCATAATAATACCATTCTGTGCAAATACTGTTGTTACCCAGGATGGGAGTGCGGCTAAAGCTTCCGGTTTATTGGCAATACCAATACCAACACCCATAGCGAGCATAACAATCATACCGTTTCTTCCGCTTAAGTCTTCCTTTAATAATCCCTGAACACCACTT
>JAUNBT010000438.1:1644-2076 GCA_030526985.1 Lachnospiraceae bacterium
GGACATAGACCGCAAAGGATAAGGAAAACAGCTCCTGTCATAATCGTAAAACGGTTGATAACCTTTGTTACACCGACCAGACCAACATTCTGGCTGAAAGATGTATTCGGAAGACATCCAAATAATGCTGCAAATGTACTTCCAATACCGTCTGCCTTTACACTGCCAGAAAGCTCTGTGTCTGTTGCTTCTCTTCCGAGACCGCCGAGGGTTACACCGGAAGTATCACCGATTGTCTCAACCGTAGTTGCGATAAACATAATACACATCGGAATAATCGCACCTGCTTTAAACACCGGTTTTACAGGCATAAACTGTGGAAAACTGAACCATGCTGCTTCTTTTACGGCAGTAAAATCTACCATACCCATACAGATAGATACTATGTAACCTACAATGATACCAATCAAGATGGAAGAAGCGTTCAAAAAT
>JAUNBT010000439.1 GCA_030526985.1 Lachnospiraceae bacterium
CCCAATGGTTGAGAATAACGCAGAGATTTCTGCGGATAATATTAATGTCCCTAAGAAAGAAGGGAAAACAAAGGGTCAGGTATGGAGTAGTTTTAAACAGGTGCTCATGATTCCCCAACTAATTATGCATACACTCATGACATTATGCTTCAGTTTGGGGAACGGATTCAGATACGCATTAATAACTTATGTTATGATTTACACTGCTGGCTTAACCGCAGGAGAGCAAGCCACTGTCTGGAGTTTTTCAAGCATTTCCAACTATGCTTTCTTATTCCTTAGCATCATCTTAGTAAACCTGATCGGAAGCAGAAGGTTGGTATTTGTAGGAGCATTCATTCTTGCGGCAGGTTCATCGTTCTACTACTATTTCCAAGGCTTAAACGGGTTAACTGCCTTGGTTGTATTCATGGTTCTGTTTGTAGCAATCGAAAGTCCCTTCTGGGCAATGTGGTTCAACATTTCATTTGATATTGCTGATATTGATGAATTTCTTTATGGAAAGAGGAGAACTGCATTAGTCGCCAGTATCAGTATGTTCATGGTAAAAATCGGCCCGACAGTATCCTTAATAACTACTGGTCTGCTGCTAAAGGCTGCCGGTTATGTTGAAGGCGGCAGTGAACAAATTCCGGAAGTAGGAGAAGCCTTGGGAGGCTACATTACATTACTTTCCGGGATATTTTTCGCATTGGGAGCAATCGCATTCTGCCGTTACAACATTAACAGAAAGAACAGTTCTGCTCTTAACGAGGCTTTGGAGAAGAGAAGAAATGGGGAGTCATATTCCACAGAAGGCTTCAAAGAACTTCTGCCAAAGTGGTATAAGAAAGAACATAATATAGAATAAATACACTAAAAAATAAGTTTTAACCGAAGTTTACAACAAAAGTGCCGGGTCCTTTAGTATCATAAGGGATATCGGCACTTTTTTCATAATTCTTTGGGTGTATACCTCTAACTCTTTAATTTCCTCAAATCTCCTCGGATATAAGCTTCGGCTGTATATCCACCATAAACGCATCTGAAAGTAAAGCCGGATTTGGATCATTTGTGTTACAGGCTTTTTTCTGCTGGTTCCTGCTGGCCGGTAGGTTAAAGAGCATAGTGCTTTCCATTTCTATATAGACCATAATATTTTCGCGTCGCAACGCATTTTTGCGTTGCGACGCGAAAATGCGTTGCGCGAAACACCATGCACTTTTGAAAAAGATAAAAACTTATTCAAAAATCAGGCGTTAATTAAATGGCACAGGAATTGCGTTTATTCAATACATATTAAAGTTCATTGAATAAATGTGAATAAAAAAAAGGAGAAAATGTGGCTTGCCGGATGATTTATAGGGAGGGAAATTAAAAATGAATGAAAAACAAAAATTGATTTCAGGTGGATATGTCATTACGATGAACCAAAAGGAGGATATCTATGAAAAAGGATGGGTTCTCCTGTCTGGAGACAGAATAAGCGATATAGGATGTGGTGCGCCTCCTCAAGTTGGAAAAGATGTAGAAATCATTAACGCTTCGGGAAAAGCTATCATGCCGGGGATTGTTAATATTCATACTCATGTCTGCGGCTCCTTATTTAAAGCGCTCACAGAAGATAATAGAGAAAGCTTTTACGGCTTGGCCTTTCCTATGGAACGATTTTTGACAGAGGAAACCACCTATTTATTAAGCATGCTAGGATGCATTGAAACGGTAAAGTTTGGTTCCACTTGCATTAATGATTTATATCATTACATGCGTTCAACGGCAAAGGCGGTAGAAAAAATAGGTCTTCGCGGTGTTTTAGCCCAAAAGATATATGAAGTAGATTTATGCAATTTGCAATATAATGATTACTCCCTCATAAAAGGCCAAGGCGAAGAGAAGTTGACAGAAAATATCCGCTTGATAGAGGAGTACCACGGAAAAGCTAACGGCAGAATTCAGTGTAGGTTTGGTCCACATGCCACGGATACAGTTTCTATGGAAATGGCTCATAAAATCAGAGAGCTGGCAGAAAAATATAATGTAGGAATTCACATCCATGTGGCGCAAAAGGAGAAGGAGGTGAAGCGAGTCCGAGAAATA
>JAUNBT010000089.1 GCA_030526985.1 Lachnospiraceae bacterium
CATTTTCAGAATATTTAAATGAGACAAATCTGGATAGCCGGCAAATCTATTTTGTAAACCAGATTGTAGAATATATTGTATATAATGGTATGATGAAAGATTTATCTGTGTTACAGGAATCTCCATTTACCGATAAGGGAAGTGTAGTAGAAATATTTACAGATTTAAATGTTTGGATGGGAATTCGAAAGGTGATAGAACAGATAAATGCAAATGCGGCCGCATAGAATATACGAAAGAAAACGCTGAAACGTATTTACAGTCTTGGAATCATGCTTACTGCATGAATAACCGAGACTGTAAAAGTTGCACAGAGATAAAGCGTATCTGTGTGGTTACTTATGGTCAGCAAAAAACGAATTCTTTTTACTCAAAGTATTCTTTAAAAACTTCATCTGCGATATCTTGAAAAGGCACGCCGTCTATAATCAGGTTATCAATCAGATCCTCGGCTGATTGGAAAACAATTGTATCGTCTTCATCATCTGTGGGATAGAACATATAATCCCCATTTGGATAACATATTCCATATTCACGCCCATTATATTCCAAAACAGGTTCATTGCACTCCAAAAATTCTATTAGTTTTTTCCTTTCCATTAACACACTTACCCTCCTCCTTTCTAGGTCTATGATTATTATATTGTATATTTTAGATTTTTAGGTATTGGTTTTCCCGTGTCAAAATAGTCTTCCACTTCAAGCCTCGACGCATGATGTGCTTTTTTGCAGTCATTGCACCATATATCCATGAATCCCATTTTTTTGTCTTTGAGGACTACCGTAGCTGTATAGTCCGTATTTGCACTTCCACAAAATGGACATTTCCCCACTTTTCCAGTATCATATATATTTTTTAAATTATTTGACCATTTCATCTGACTTATCCTTTCTATTTTTTTTTATTATAACATGAGATTACGGACTAGATTAAAAAAAATGGCAAATAATCCGTAGAAATCAAGAGGAAGAGAAGTGTTAAACAAGGATTTTACGGATTAAATTAGAGAATGATGGCAAATAATCCGTAGAAATTGAAACGGCGACAAGCGTTGTATATGATTTTTACGGACTGATTAAAAAAAGAGAAGGAACAATCCGTAAAAATTTTTCATAGCTTATTATACAGAGTGAAAACTACGTACCATATCAAAGAAAATCTTATCTAATCCGTAATAATTCTAAAATATAGCAGCAGACTGATAAATTCCATCATATGAAAGAACACGCCTCTCCACATTCATCGCAATACTGCGCTCCTGGCCGGCTAGTCTTTTTTGTGGAATTCTTATGGATTTCATGTTACACTTATTGTAAATGAAAAGAATAGAAGGAACTTGTATTGGAGTGGGAATATAAGTGGATGGAACAAAGGAATTAAAAAGTAATTATCTTTTTCTGATAAGATAATTTTTTTGCTAAGAAATACGTTTTAAGTATATCTAATGATTCTCAAAAAGTATTAGACGAAAACTTTTTAAAAAGATAAAATGTAGGTGGAGGAATAGGTGCCTGTATTTTTTGTATGGGACTGAAGCATCTGTATCGAAAAATCAACAATCTAAGATATAAAATCAGAAAAGAGCAGGAAACAAGGCAAAAAGGTTTCAGATAAAAAAGAGCAAAATAAGGAGGGGCTTATGGATTATCGCAAACTGCCGAAAGGCGATGAGAAGATTAGCGTAATTGGCATTGGAACAAGTGGAATTGGACAGGCAGGAACAAAGGAGGCGGAGGCTTGTGCAGCATTTGCAGTAGAAAACGGAATCAATTATTTTGATTTTGCCTCTGCGGATGATGTACCCTTTGAGGCTTTTGGACGGGCTTTGTCCGGATGCCGGAAAGAGGTAATGTTTCAGATTCATTTCGGGGCAGAGTATACTACAGGAAAATATGGCTGGACTTTGGATCTGGAAAAAATCAAACGATCGGTAGACTGGCAGCTTACATCACTGAAGACAGACTACATCGATTTTGGATTTATCCATTGCATCGATGAGGCGGCAGACCTGGATAAAGTAATATCCGGGGGAGTACTTGATTATATCAGACAGTTAAAAAAAGAAGGCGTTATCCGTCATATTGGAATGTCTTCCCACACCCCAAGTGTTGTTCAACAAATGTTGGATAGCAGTCTTTTGGATATGCTTATGTTTAGTATTAATCCGGCCTATGATTATCGCCATGGTGAGTATGCTTACGGTGAAGTGGATGAAAGACAGACGCTTTACAGAAGATGTGAGGCGAAGCAAGTGGGAATCTCAGTGATGAAAGCTTTTGCAGCAGGTCAGCTCTTAGATGAAAAACTGTCTCCATTTAAAAAAGCATTGACAGAATATCAGTGTATTCAGTATGCTTTGGATAAGCCCGGTGTAACGACAGTTCTTCCGGGAATCAGAAACAGAGAAGATTTAAAGCGGATTCTCGGATTTTTTGATGCAACGCCGGAGGAGAAGGATTATTCTGTTTTAGGTACTTTTGCACCTCAGGATGCAGAAGGAATCTGTGTTTACTGTAATCATTGTCAGCCATGTCCAGCCGGTCTGGATGTAGGGCTGATTAATAAATATTATGATTTAGCAAAAGCCGGAGATGAATTGGCAAAGAGCCACTACCGAAGTCTGGAAAAAACAGCCAAGGACTGTATTTCCTGCGGACATTGCAATAAGCGCTGTCCGTTTCAGGTAGATCAGATTCAGCGGATGCAGGAGATTAGAGAATATTTTAAGGAGGAAAAATAAGATGATTTACAAAAAGTTTCAAGATCTACAGTTATCGGCACTTGGAATGGGAGCGATGAGACTTCCGGTTCTTGATGAGGACGACAGCAAGGTGAATCAGCCGGCAGTGGAAGAGATGGTTGCCTATGCGATGGAACAGGGTGTGAATTATTACGATACAGCATGGGGTTACCACGCAGGAAATTCTGAACTTGCAATGGGAAAGGCCCTGAGCAAATATCCTCGTGAAAAATTCTATCTAGCGGATAAATTTCCAGGATATGATCTTTCCAATATGGGTAAAGTAAAAGAAATCTTTGAAGAACAGCTGAAAAAATGTCAAGTAGAATATTTTGATTTCTACTTATTTCACAATGTATGTGAGATGAACATTGACAGTTATCTGGATGAAAAATATGGTATTTTTGATTACCTTTCCAAACAGAAGGAAGCAGGAAGAATCCGTCATCTGGGATTTTCAGCTCATGGAAGCTATGAAGTGATGAAACGTTTCTTAGAAAGCTATGGCGAACATATGGAGTTTTGTCAGCTCCAGCTCAATTATCTTGACTGGTCTTTCCAGGAGGCAGATAAAAAAGTGGAGCTTTTAAAAGAGTACAATATTCCTGTCTGGGTTATGGAACCTTTAAGAGGAGGAAAGCTTGCTTCTTTAGAAGAAGAATACGAGACAAAATTAAAAGCACTTCGCCCGGAAGAAGAAATTCCGGCATGGGCATTCAGATTCCTGCAGTCGATTCCGGAAGTGACAGTGACCTTATCTGGAATGTCTAATTTAGAACAGATGAAAGCGAATATTCATACTTATGAGACCGATCAACCGCTTTCAAAAGAAGAATTAGATATCATCGAAACAATTGTAAAAGAGATGACAGGAAAGATTGCACTTCCATGTACTTCCTGTCGTTATTGTACCACCCATTGTCCGAAGGGATTGGATATTCCGTCTCTGATTTCTCTCTACAATGAGCATTGTTTTACCGGTGGTGGATTCATAGCACCGATGGCATTGATGGCAGTGCCCAAAGAGAAACGTCCGAATGCCTGCATTGGATGTAGAAGCTGTGAGAAAGTCTGTCCACAGCAGATTAAAATATCAGAAGCAATGGCAGATTTTGCCAATAAACTTAAAGGATAATAATGAACAACAATCAAAAAGAAATTTCTTATTCATTTATTTTAAAAAGAATGGTTGCACTGTCGATTCCAACTATAATCGAGCAGGTTTTACAGACGGTTGTACAATATGTCGATACCGCTATGGTAGGGCGGCTGGGCCAGCAGGCCACAGCCGCCGTCAGTGTTACCACAACAATTACCTGGCTGGTCAATAGTTTGATGTCTGCCTTTGGTATCGGAATTTTAGCCATGATATCAAAAGCCTCCGGTGAAAAAAATCAGGAAAAGATTCGGGATTTCAGTGTGCTGGCGGGATGGTTTGTGGCGGTAATCGGTATGACAGAGGGAATTGCGGTCTGTTTTTTAAGTTCATATATTCCAGATTGGATGGGAGCTGCGCCTGAGATTAGACAGGATGCCTCCCTTTATTTTTTCATTGTAAGTGCTCCGATGCTGTTTCGTGCCTCGTCCACAATTTTTGGTGCAGCAATTCGGGCATCCGGGGATATGAGAACGCCGATGATGATAAATGTAGGGGTAAACGGCATAAATATTGTGTTAAATTACATTTTGATTTATCAGGCTGGACTTGGCGTAAAAGGAGCGGCTTTGTCCTCAGCAATTTCCTATGTTTTTGGAGGAAGTTGTATGTTCCTCGCATTTATGAAAAAGTTTGGTTTGTCTAAAATAGGAAAGAGCAGAATCAGAAAAATAGTTCCGCAAAGAGAAACCGTAAAACAGGCATTAGGAATCAGTATTCCCGTTGTTTTTACGAATACAGCATCCTGCATGGGATATGTGGTATTCGCAAGCCTGGTTTCTGGTATGGGAACGACAATCTTTGCGGCCCATTCTATTGCAGTTACGGCGGAGACGCTTTTTTATATTCCGGGATATGGGATGAATACGGCAGTCTCTGCCATGATTGGATATTCTTTGGGGGAAGATAACTGGCAAAAATTTGACCGGATCTGGAAGCTGGCGGTTTTGCTGGCCGTCGGCCTTATGTGTATCAATGGTGCTATTTTATATTTTGCTTCAAACGGTCTTATGAGTCTCTTTACCCCTGAAAAAAAGGTGATAGCATTGGGGGCTAAGATGCTTCGCATAGTAGCTTTGTCAGAACCGTTCTTTGGTCTGATGGTGATTATGCAGGGAATCTATCATGGACTTGGACGGACAGGATATGCTTTTGTATCAGAGACGGCAAGTATGTGGGGAATCCGGATCTTTTTTAGTATGCTCTGTGTAAAAGTATGGGGACTGGGATTATCTGCTGTCTGGTATTGTATGGTTGCGGATAATGTAGTAAAATCAATGCTGTATACAATTCGATTTCTAATTCCGTCCCAGAGGAGAAAACTCTGGGGGAAAATTCTGTAAAGGAGACATAACGAATGAATATTTTGAATGTGGAACATTTGAATAAAATATACGGCGATAAAGTGATTTTTGATGATGTATCCTGTGGGATACAGGAGGGCGATAAGATAGGAATTATTGGAATCAACGGAACGGGAAAATCCACGTTTTTAAAGATTTTATCCGGAAAGGAAGAGCCGGATGCTGGAAAAATCAGCAGCCAGAATGGAATCCGGATTGCCTGTCTATCGCAAAATCCTGTTTTTTCCCCAAAAGCCACCCCACTTTCCTGGGTCATGGAAAAGAAGGCATTCAATGACCGCTCTGGTGACAGCAGTGCAAAAAGAATGCTGAACCGGTTAGGAATTACAGATCATGAGATTCCCATGGAACAGCTTTCCGGTGGACAGAAAAAAAGAGTAGCTTTGGCCCGCACATTGCTGGAACCGGCAGATGTACTGATTCTTGATGAGCCGACAAACCATTTGGATAATGAGATGGTATCCTGGTTGGAGGATTATTTAAATCAATTTAAGGGAACGATTATTATGGTTACCCATGACCGATATTTCCTTGACCGGGTAACAAACCGAATCTTAGAGATCAGCCATGGAAATATTTATAGCTATCAGGCAAATTATTCTGCTTTCCTGGAACTGAAAGCCCAGAGGGAAGAGATGGAACTTGCCACTCAGAGAAAGAAAAACAGTATTCTTCGAATGGAACTGGAGTGGGCGAGCAGGGGCTGTCGGGCAAGGAGCACAAAACAGCGGGCCCGTTTGGAGCGGTTAGAGGCCTTGAAGAATTCTTCCGGGCCAGTGCGTGACCAGACAATAGAATTGCAGTCCGTTTCTGCCCGTATGGGAAAAAAGACGATTGAACTCCATAATGTATGCAAAAGTTATGAAGGGAAACCGTTGATTCAGGATTTCGATTATATTGTCTTGAAAAATCAACGCCTTGGGATTATCGGTCCCAATGGATGTGGAAAATCGACGTTGATTCGTATCATCGCCGGATTGGAACAGCCGGATTGTGGAGAAGTGGTAATAGGAGAAACGATAAAAATCGGATATTTTACCCAGGAAGTGGAAGACATGAAGGATGACCGGCGCGTGATCGATTATGTAAAAGAGGTGGCAGATTATATTCCAACAGTAGATGGAAAAATCAGTGCTTCCCAGATGTTAGAACGGTTTCTCTTTACTCCTGATATGCAATATACTCCTGTTTCCCGTCTTTCCGGTGGGGAAAAAAGAAGACTTTCCCTGCTCCGTGTTTTAATGGATGGACCGAACGTGCTGCTTTTAGATGAACCATCCAATGATTTGGATATTCCGACATTGACCATTTTAGAAGATTATCTGAACTCTTTTGCGGGAATTGTGATTGCAGTATCCCATGACCGATATTTTCTTGATAATATAGTGGACCGGATTTTTGCATTCGAGGGAAATGGAAAGCTTGGCCAGTATGAAGGCGGCTATACGGAGTATATCGGTGCAGTGGGTAAAAATGACAGCGCGAAAGAGAGTAAAAATGCAGGAGAAGGAAAACAATCCAGAAAAGAAAAGAATCCCGATTCATCGAAAAAAAGCAGCCGGGACTGGAAGCAAAATCAACCAACGAAGCTTAAGTTTACCTATATGGAACAAAAAGAATTTGATTGCATTGATGAAGAAATTGCCAATTTAGAAGAAAAAATTGCCGGTCTGGAAGCGGATATACTGACATTTGCCACAGATTTTCAAAAACTTGCGGACCTTACAAAAGAAAAAGAAGCTGCACAGGTGCTTTTGGAAGAGAAGATGGACCGTTGGGTCTATTTAAATGATTTGGCAGAAAGAATCGCAGCACAATAAATGAGGGAATAGAATAAAAAAGAAAGACCAGAAAATAAAAGTGAAATGGAAAATCTTACTTTTGGTTCTGGTCTTTTTATATTCTGATACAATCTACATCTTTACATGCCGCTTGATTGCGTCAAAGCTCTCTTTACTGATCACATGTTCAATACGGCAGGCATCTTCTGTAGCGACCTTTTCATCTACCCCTAAATGAGTAAGCCACATAGAGAGCAGTTCATGGCGTTCATAAATCATGGATGCAATCTCCTGACCGGTTTCAGTTAATGTGATGTAACCCTCTGGGGAGACGACGATATGTGCTTTTTCCCGGAGATTCTTCATTGCCACGCTTACGCTGGATTTTTTAAAGCCGAGTTCTGTTGCAATATCTACAGAACGAACAACAGGAAGCCTTTTGCTCAGAATTAAAATCGTTTCTAAATAGTTCTCAGCAGATTCATTTGTATGCATATACTTCACCTCAGTTATTTATTCGTTTTTGCTGCCTTCAATCTTTCTTAGTATACCATAGATTTCTATTTACAGCAAATAGTTAGATGAGAGAAATAGAAAAATAAGCCACCGTATTGATAAAAATTAATCAAAAAAGTGCTTGACAATCCTAAAATGTTAGCATATACTAACTATAGTGATTATGAAAACAATTCTCAATATCATTTAATTTTAAGAAAGAGGGGAACTATGATGCCGTTAACTATGGTAAATGCAGGAGAACCCAATATTATCCGCAGAATAGGCGGGAAAGAAGAAACAAGAAGATTCCTTGAGAATCTGGGCTTTGTAGCCGGTGGTGAAGTAACCGTAGTTTCCGAGATTGGCGGCAATATGATTGTCAATGTGAAAGACTCAAGAGTCGCAATCGGAAAAGATATGGCGAATAAAATAATGGTGGAATAAGGAGAAAGAAAGAGATGACATTAAAAGAAATTCCATGTGGAAAGACAGTCAAAGTAACAAAGCTGACAGGGGAAGGACCAGTCAGAAGAAGAATTATGGACATGGGTATTACAAAGGGAGTTGATATTTTTGTAAGAAAAGTAGCACCTTTGGGTGACCCGGTGGAAGTAACTGTGAGGGGATATGAATTATCTCTGCGCAAAGCGGACGCAGAAATGATTTTAGTAGAGTAATTTTTTTTGCCTGAGAGTTAGAAAAACCTAATTTAAAATAGCTTCATATAACACCTTGACATGGGAATGGGATGAGGCTTCATTACATAAGAAATGGAACATTTCAGGAGGAAAGAGGTAAAATATGTCAATCAAAATAGCATTAGCAGGAAACCCGAATAGTGGTAAGACGACACTGTTCAATGCGCTGACAGGATCCAATCAGTTTGTTGGTAACTGGCCAGGCGTAACGGTAGAAAAAAAAGAAGGAAAGTTAAAAGGTCATAAGGATGTAGTGATTATGGACCTTCCGGGAATTTATTCCCTGTCTCCATATACATTGGAGGAAGTAGTAGCAAGAAATTACCTGATAGGAGAACGTCCAGATGCAATTTTAAATATTGTTGACGGAACCAACATTGAGAGAAATCTGTATCTGTCCACCCAGCTTATGGAACTAGGTATTCCCGTTGTTATGGCAGTCAACATGATGGACATCGTGGAAAAGAGCGGTGACAAGATACATATTGATAAATTAAAGAAAAAGCTTGGCTGTGAGGTTGTTGAGATTTCCGCATTAAAGGGAACCGGCGTCATGAAAGCAGCAGAATCTGCCATTGCCGCAGCAAAGAGAAAGAATGCTAAAGCTCCGGTTCATACCTTTGCACCGGAAGTGGAAAGAGTATTAGACTCAATTGAAGCAAGAATCGGTTTTGAGGTACCGGAAGAACAGAAACGTTTCTTTGCAATTAAATTACTCGAAAAGGATGATAAGATTGCAGACCAGATGAAACAGGTGCCGGATGTATCTCAGGAGATTTTACAGATTGAAAATGAGATGGATGATGATACCGAAAGTATTATTACCAATGAAAGATACATATACATTTCATCTATTATCGGAGAATGTTACAGCAAGAATCGAAAAGGAACCATGACCACATCGGATAAGATTGACAAATGGGTTACAAACCGTTTCCTTGCTCTTCCAATCTTTGCAGTTGTTATGTTTATCGTGTATTATGTATCTGTTACTACAGTCGGAACTTGGGCAACAGACTGGGCAAATGATGGTGTATTCGGAGACGGATGGAGCCTGTTCGGTCTTGTCGATGTACCTGGTATCCCAGTTGTATTAGGCGCTGCTTTAGATTCCATTGGCTGTGCACCATGGCTTTCCGGGTTAATCTTAGATGGTATTGTTGCCGGTGTCGGTGCAGTACTTGGATTTGTTCCTCAGATGCTTGTATTATTTATTTTCCTTGCATTTTTGGAGTCTTGTGGATACATGGCACGTGTTGCCTTTATCATGGATAGAATTTTTAGAAAATTTGGTCTTTCCGGAAAATCCTTTATTCCAATGTTGATTGGAACCGGATGTGGCGTTCCCGGTGTTATGGCTTCCCGTACCATCGAAAACGACAGAGATAGAAAGATGACAATTATGACAACGACCTTTATCCCATGCGGAGCGAAGTTGCCAATCATTGCCCTGATTGCAGGCGCATTGTTCAACGGAGCATGGTGGGTTGCACCAAGTGCATATTTTGTTGGAATTGCAGCAATTATTTGTTCTGGTATTATTTTAAAGAAGACAAAGATGTTTGAAGGAGATCCGGCACCATTCGTTATGGAGCTTCCGGCATATCACCTTCCAACTGTTGGAAATGTATTGAGAAGTATGTGGGAGAGAGGCTGGTCCTTTATCAAAAAAGCAGGAACTATTATCCTGTTATCCACAATCTTTGTTTGGTTCACAAGTTACTTTGGATGGCTTGACGGACAGTTTACAATGCTCGAAGACACACAGCTTGACCATAGTATTTTAGCATCGATTGGAAATGCAATCTGTTGGATTTTTGCTCCTTTAGGATGGGGCGACTGGAGATCCGCTGTTGCAGCAATCACAGGTCTTGTTGCAAAAGAAAACGTAGTAGGTACCTTTGGTATCCTCTTTGGATTTGCAGAAGTGGCAGAGGATGGAACAGAAATCTGGGGCGCACTTGCAGGAAATATGACAGCAGTGGCAGCTTACTCCTTCCTTGTATTTAACTTATTGTGTGCACCGTGTTTCGCAGCAATGGGAGCAATCAAAAGAGAGATGAACAATGCAAAATGGTTCTGGTTTGCAATTGGATATCAGACAATTTTAGCTTATGCAGTATCCCTTTGTGTATACCAGATTGGAACTCTGATTACAGCAGGAACGTTCAGCATCGGAACTGTAGTGGCAGCAGCAATTATCGTTGTATTTGCTTACCTGTTATTTAGACCATACAAAGAAAGTAAAACATTAAAAGTAAATGTGAAAAGTGTTGCTGGTGCAAAATAAAGGCACCGGAAAGGAGGCAGAATGGGAACACTGTTTGTTGGACTTATTCTTGCAGCTATCATAGCCTTAGTTGTGCGGAGCATGATTAAGGATAAGAAAAATGGAAAATCACTGCAGTGCGGCCACGATTGTAAACATTGTGGCGGACACTGTGGACAATAAAAGGATTTCAGGCATAGATTTCCTTCTATCCGATTTGTTTGACAACAAAGGAAAATGAGAAAAGACGGAGGTGTAAAAGTGACTGGCAGAAGACAGGAAGGCTCAGATTACCGTAATTACGAGAGAACAAAGATGCAAAAAGAAATGATTCTGGAAAAGCTCAAAGAGCGTGGATGCCGGATTACAAAACAACGCCTGATTCTCATTGATATTATACTGGAGAATGAATGCTCCAGCTGTAAAGAGATTTTTTATAAGGCTTCGAAAGTGGATGCCAAAATTGGAACAGCGACTGTATACCGCATGGTGAATATTTTGGAGGAAATTGGAGCCATCAGCCGGAAGAATATGTACCGGGTTGCATATTCTGAAAGCTGCCCCATGGAAAATGCCTGCACAGTTATTTTAGATGATCAGACCACCTATCATCTGTCGGCAAAGAAGTGGAATCAGATTGTTCGCACAGGGCTAAATGCCTGCGGATATCTGAATGAACAAAAAGTAGTATCCATATCAGTTAAGCCTTGTGAATGCGAAAAACTAGTCAATGAGGTATAACCAGGTAAGTGATAAAAAGGAAAACATAAAATAGGTTCGTATAAAATAGGTAAAAAGACCGCAGGAGAAAAGCATTTTTTCTTTTCCTGCGGTCTTTTATTGTGCAAAGTATACAATAAACAGGGAGCTTTCATTAGGAGAAAAAACGAAAATTGAAAAAGAACTTATGTAGACAGGAAAAAAGTGGTAGAATAAAGGTGTAGAAACAGGCAAACGGGCAAGAAGGAGTGGTAAAAAATGTTTCAAAAAGATGAAATCGTTGTGTACGGTATTGTTGGCGTGTGCAAGGTGACGGATATTTCAGAACTCGATTTTATGGCAGACAAAAAGATGTATTATACTTTACAGCCTTTGTATGATGACAATAGGATGATATATACACCGGTAGAAGGTCATAAACACAAAATGCGCCCGATTATTTCAAAGGAAGAAGCAATGAAGTTTATTGACCGGCTTCCGACCATTGAATGTGGAAAATATGCCAATGAAAAGGAACGAAAGGAAGCGTATCATGAGATTCTTCTTTCCGGTAATCTGGAAAGATGGGCTTCCATGATTCATTTTATATATCAGAAAGAACAGGAGCGGGCGGCGAAAGGGCAGAAGATTTCTACTCATTATATGGAAGAGATGAAGAGTGTGGAGAAGCTTTTGTTAGGAGAACTTGCCGCGGCACTTGATATACCGATGACGCAGATGAAGAGTTATATTAATACAAAGCTTAGCTGCGTCTAAAGATTGAGA
>JAUNBT010000090.1 GCA_030526985.1 Lachnospiraceae bacterium
TAACAACTTAGTCCAGCAGAAGATTTTTTATTCCGGTCTGGATTATAAAGTGTTTCTGTTCCGGTTGCCGTTTTTCCGGCAGAATTAATATGAACACTGATGAATAAATCTGATTTTACTTCATTTGCCAGATTATATCTGTCTGCCAGACTTGGATATTTATCTGTTAAACGGGTATAGTATACTTTATAATTTGAATTTTCATCAAAATATTTTTTTGCTGCCTGAACAATAGCTAAAGTCATATTTTTTTCTTTATAACCATTTCCCGTAGCACCTGTGTCTGAACCACCATGTCCGGCATCGATTACAATTACATTTTTATAAATTTTAGTTGGACTACCATGTTTGATATAAATATAATTGCCATCTTCTTTCACTTCAAAACCTTTGATTTTCTTTGTTGTAAAAGAAAGAGTTGTCTTTCCGGCAGAATAGCTGCAGCGAAATGTCACTCCAGAAGGCATGGATGGCTTGTTTGATGTGTAAAAAGAGGAATAATCTCCATTCATGGAAATTTTCAATCTTTTATTATTATAATCATCCGTACAGGTAATAGAACCTTTTGAAACATCGAAAGGACGTTTCACTTTGATTGTATAAGCAAAATTTGATATGGTGGTATCCTTCTCTTCTACTGTTGTTTCCGAGACAGCCGCTGTTGTGCTCTCAGAAGTACTTTCCGTAGTCGTTTCTATAGAGGATGCTGTCGTCGATGTGCCTCCGGAAGATGCTGTATTGTTGTTATTCGATGTCGTGACCTGTTTCAGTTTGATTGTTCCGGCTATCTTGTTCCAACTGTAAGTCAGGCCGAGAGCTTCTGCTGTAAATTTCATTGGAACCATAATGCGGGTTAGTTTTGATGAGGTGTAAGTAATCATTTTGGGGCTTACCGAAAGTGTAGTCTTCTTTCCGTCGATATAAGCCGTTTTTGAATTGACCTTCATCTGTACTGTATGGCTGTTTGCAGTTAATACAATTGTCTTTGTTTTTTTGTCATAGGATTTTTTTGCTTTTACAGAACCTTTTACGAATGTTTCGTAATAAGGAGTCATGTGGCAGCCACTCATTACAATAACAGGAGTCTTGGTAAGAGACACAGCTTTACTATTATATAATACTTTTCTCTTGGTTCCGGTAAAGGTCTTTTTCTTTCCTTTATAAGTATATTTTACGGTATTCTTTGATGCGGCCTCTGTACTTAATGTGACAGGGGAAAAAAATTGTGACGTTACTCCTAAGGTCATGGAGATTATCAGCATGAAAATAATAAGTCGTTTCAAATGTTTCATCGGATGTAAGTTCCTTTCTCTTTCGCTGGTTCGGTAAAATAATAATGTCTCTTTTATTTAAATGCTGGGTATTCATATTGAAAAACAGCCGTTGATGAATACAGGTATTTATATTCCTTTATGTAAGCTGCCGTTTTAGTGGCATAGGCAGGGTCTGTCGCATATTGATGGTTTAGATTTGTCGGATGAAAACGAAGTTTATAAATTGTATTTTGATTGTTGGTACTGCTGTGTACATAATTATCACTCAAATACTTAGCTCCCCCTTCAATCGCTGCATCAACTGTAAACCAGTTATTATAATATGCATATGAAAAACCACATAATTGTGCGGCATCATCATAAGCTTTGATGCCAAATAAATTATATGCTGTGTATTTTTTTAAAAGCTTTTGTGTTACATAATTTCCACTGGAATCTTTTTTAAAGCCGGATACTTCCCCATTGGAATCAAAAATAGGAGAAGCGACAGTATCGCTGGTAATTCCCATTGCCAAAGTGCTCTTTCCCCATCCGGTTTCATGAATACATTGGGAAGTAAAATAAACAGGATCTAGTTTATAACGCTTTGCAGCATTGATGATAGCGGAAGATTTCCCCTCCAAAACCCCTCCCTTTGCACTGGAAGAAGAAAGCAATGTTGCAAGTGCAGACGCATTAATCGGCCGGTAAGTATCTAACCGCAGAAATTGAAATTTATCTGTCGTATCTTTGGAAGGGTCAATATAATTGGAATACTGTGTTAATGTTGTTGTTTTGTAATAACCTAAGCTATCATTTTGTGCCTTTTGCTTGGATGCATAGTTGCTTAATGTATCGGAATAGGTTGTATTTACAGAAGTAGGAATGGACGTATCTACCCCTGAATCTTCCGAAGGAGTTAGCTTTATGGTAGAACCACTGTAGCTGTAAGAAATGTTTAATGCCTCGCAGACAAACTGTGCCGGGACCATGACGTAATTTTTCTTCTTTTTTGTTAAGCGAACCAAGCGGGCTTTCGCAGACATTGTTTTTGCCGTTCCATCTACGTTTACCGAACTACTCCCCATGGTAAGAATAATTTTATGAAAACCTGTATCTAATGTGGCCTGTTTTGATTTGTAAGAATAGGACACACCGAGACCATATTTACTCTGACATACATAATACGCTGGAATATAAGGAATTCCGTCAATGTTTATGGAAGGCATTGTGGAAGAAACTTTAGTACTGCCGACATAGATAGTATTCTGTTTTCCAGTGTAGCTTACATATTTTCCGTCATATTTAATGGAGAGTCCGTCTTCTAAAGTGACTGTTCTTGTGGATGAAGTATATTTGTAGCTAATTCCTAAATATAAGGAGACACTTTTTATCGGTACCATAATATAGGTACTGCCCTTTTTTGAATATTTTATTTTGAGTGGTGCGGTCGACAGTTTTACAGTTTCTCCATTCAAATCAGCTGTTTTACTCCCAATCTTCATTGTTAAGATATTGGAATGATACGCCAAGCGGATTGTTCCTGTTTTAGAACTGTAGGATTTTCTGACTTTTGGTCCCTGCTTGTATAACGCAGTATAGTATGGAACCATATTACAGCTGTTAATTGTCAATGCTGGTGTTTTTGAAAGGGAAAGGGTGGTTCCCTCATATACAACACTGCATTTTTTTGCAGAATATGCTTTTGAGTTTTTGTAATAGGTCACTGTATTGGAATTGTTTGCTGAAACCGGTGCCGTCATGGAGACAGTCCTTGTGGACTTTGTCCAGGTATATCCAATTCCCCAATAGGAACAGATTGCTCTTGACGGAACTAAAATTCGTGTCTTATTGCTCCCTTTGTATGTTACTGAAACAGGAGCAACCGGTAATGTTTTTTTCACACCATTCACATATGCAGTCGTAGAGTTTAATGTCATAACAATTCTGGTGCCATTCAATGATAATACCAGTTGTTTCGTTGCATTGCTATACCCGACTTTTGTTGCCTTAGGTCCATTTGAAACAAAAACATCATAATAAGGCACCATTGCAACATTATCCATAATCAGTGCCGGGGTATCGGTAAGAGAGATGGTTTTACCACCATATACAATCGTTGGCATGATGTCCTGATATAGATAAGTATGCCCATTATAGCTGATTTCCACAGCCGCCTGTGATTCCGAAGGAATAGAGGTGAATAAAATACCAAAGATTAATAATCCAAAAAATAATCTTTTTAAAAGTTTTTTCATAAAATGCTCCTCCTTTTTCATTGATTTCATAAGAAAATGCCTGTATCTGAGATAGCACAGGCATTTTCGGGTTGTTCTTTATTTCGTACATCTTATCGTTTGGTTGGATACTTAGAAGTGGTGTATACCACTGCGTTATATAATGCTTTACCATAAGAAGTCAGATTTGCCGCCATTTTTTTGGCTTCGGATGCATTCGAGATAAAACCAATCTCCGTCAGAGTTGCCGGTCCATTGTTGTTGTTCAATACAGCAAGACCATTGCTCAATCGGGTACACCGTTGTTTTAAACCTCTGTCTGAAAATCCGGTTGATGCCTGTATGTATTTATGGACGTAGGAAGCAAGCTGATAACAGGTAAGACCTGCATCTGATTTTTTATTTCGGTCAGGATTATAAAGTGTCTCTGTTCCCGTTGCAGTACTTCCTGCTGAATTAATATGTACACTGATAAACATATCAGCATTCACTTCATTCGCTAATTTGTACCGATCAGACAAGGAAGGATATGTGTCTGTCAGACGAGTATAGTATACCTTATAATCACTATTGTTGTCAAAGTATGTTTTTGCAGCTTTGACGATAGATAATGTAAAATCTTTCTCTTTGTAACCATTTCCGGTTGCACCACTATCACTTCCACCGTGACCGGCATCCAGTACAATTATATTTTTGTAAATGGTGGAAGGGGTGCCATTTTGAATGTAAATATTACTGCCCTCTTCTTTTACTTTAAATCCATTGATTGTACTTGTTTTAAAAGAAAGTGTTGTTTTGCCAGTCGAGCTGCTGTAAGAAGTACTGAAAGTAACTCCACTAGGCAGGGATGGTTTATTGCTGCTATAATAGCTGCGCTGGTCACCTGACATAACAATGAGCAGTGCTTTATTGGCATAATCATCCGTACAGGTTATGGTGCCCTTACTTACAGAGGACGGCCTTGAAAGTGTTATCGTTGCCTTAAAATCAGAATCGGAAGAAACAACGGAGTCATCGCTTGTACCAGCAGTGGAGGAGCCTGTAGAACTCGAAGGAATGCTAATATGAGCTGTGCCACTGCTATACTGATACGTAAGACCTAATGCTTCTGTCACAAATTCACCAGGAACCATAACATAATTTGTTTTTGTAGAAGGGAGATAAATTAATCTTGCTGCTACAGTCATAGATTTATTTGTTCCATTTACAGAGGCAATGGATGAATTCATTGTTACAATTACCGTGTTAGATCCACGTTTAAATGTTGCCTTTTTATTAGAATAAGTGTAAGTGACACCTAAACCGTATTTAGATTTGAAAGTTGCTGATGCAGGGATTAAAGTTGTGTTATTTACTAAAATACCGGGTATTTTAGTAGAAATCTTACTACTGCCAGCCATCACGGCAACTTGCGTTCGGGTATATACACTGTAGCTGCTTCCACTTATTTTTATAGAAAGACCAGGGGTATAAGAAATCCTCTTTGTACTGCTTGTATAAGAATAAGAGAAACCAAGCAAAGTTCCTACTGCTTTCGCCGGAACGTATATAATATTGGATCCTTTTTTGCTGAACTTTATAAAAACAGGTGCTTTCGGAAGAGTGACCTTTTTTCCGTTTAAACTGGCTGTCTTTGAATTAACTTTCATAGTCAATACATTTTTATTACCATTCAAGGTACTTGTAAGTACAAGCTGCTTTGTTTTTGAGGAATAGCTTTTTTTAATCTTCGGCCCATTCTTTACAAATGTATAGTGATATGGAACCATATTATATCCACCCAATGTGAGTGCAGGGGTTGATGTAAGGCTTATAGCGGAGCCATTATATACCACATTTCTCTTTGAAATGCTATAAGTCTCTCCGTTATAAATATAAGATGTTGGTGCGGATGTAGATGTGCTTGCAGTTGAGACAATATTTGAAGTAGTATTTGATGAAATAGCAACTGTCGATAATGCACTCTTCCACTCATATTGGATATCTAAATAAGAGGCTACTGCTCTGGATGGTACAAGAATTCTTGTGACTCCGTAATCATTATATGTAACCATAATAGGAGCAACAGGTAAAGTTACTTTCGTACCATTTAAATATGCAGTACGACTATTTAAAGTCATTTGTAATGTGTTAGAATTGTAAGTCAGATATAATTTCTTTGTCGAACTATAATATTTCTTAGTTGCTTTAATATTGCTTTTTACAAAAGCCTCATAATAGGGGAGCATGGCATAACCGGCTGAACCCATCAGAATACCGGGGGTTTTGGTTAAAGAAATGTTGCTGCCATCGCAAGTGAGTTTTAGCTGTTTTCCTGAATAATTGACTGTCTTACCATTATAAGATAATTTCAAAGTCTTGGCTTCAACCGGGAAACTAAAATTCCCCATTACCAGGGCAAAGAGTATGATAAAAGACAGAATTCTCTTCTTCATAAGTTCTTCTCTCCTTTGCTTGATATTCGATTGTATGAAATACTCGAATTTAAATGATACATTGTCAAAAGTATCTGAGCTTTGAATCATTAGATTCTTTTATATTCTACCATACTCATCGAATCAAAGCAATAAAAAATTAAGTCTTTACGTAAGAAAAAACTAATGGTATGATGAAATCTGTTCAATAAAAATTAAGAAATACGAAATATTATAGTTAAAAAGAAGAAAGGAAACATAGAATGAAGCTGCAGCAATTATTAAGTTATACAAGAAGAGCAGTCGATGATTATCAGATGATACAAGATGGGGATAAAATCGCAGTAGGAATATCAGGAGGAAAAGATAGTCTTACTATGCTATATGCCCTCTCTCATCTCAGCATCTTCTACCCTAAAAAGTTCAAATTAGAAGCAGTAACCATTGATCTTGGATTTGGAAATCTGAATCTTGATCCAATCCATGAGCTGTGTGAAAAATTAAAAGTCCCTTACACTGTTGAAAAGACGGATATTGCAGATATTGTATTTAAACGCCGTCAGGAAACAAATCCCTGTTCTTTATGTGCGAAGATGAGAAAAGGGGCTCTAAATGAAAAAATGAAAGCCCTTGGCTGCAATAAAATTGCATATGCACATCATAAAGATGATATGGTAGAAACGATGCTTCTCTCCCTGATCTTTGAAGGCCGGTTCCATACGTTTTCACCCGTTACTTATCTGGATAGAATGGATTTGACTGTAATTCGACCACTAATGTATCTGTCTGAGGGGGAAGTGAAAGGATTTGTAACAGAATATAATCTTCCTGTTGCAAAGAGTCCCTGCCCAGTAGATGGTTATACAAAGCGGGAATATGCAAAACAACTGGTTCAACAGCTGAATGAGGAGCACCCCGGAGCCAAAAAACGTATGTTCCGTGCAATTCTTAATGGTAGTATGCAAGGATGGCCGCCATTGTCTCCGGATGCTCCCAGACGCAAACTGTAAAACCTGCATTGCAGGAGTCTGTTCTATCTGCCTGCTTCTGGTTGTTGAAATTCTATTACTCGGAGCAGGCAGATTCCTGTGAAATCTGCGTATAATAAGGAATCAATAGCTTGCTCCCGGTTCGGATTGTACTGCCTGTCATCTGATTCATCTTCTGAACCTCTTTAATATATTCTTCACGGTCTTCATATCCGGGTGTCATATATTCGCCTGCGATATCCCACAGAGTGTCCCCCTCTTCTATTACAATTGATGTATAATATTTTTCTAAATTATCTACGGCTTTGACTTCATTCGTGCCTCTTCGGCTCATCATAAAAATGAATCCGGATATTCCCAACAAAAATAGAATCAAAAAAATTGTGATCATATACCTGCTTTTCATATGCGTATCCTCCTTTGTAAATTCGAACAAATGTTTATATTGGTATTATATCGAACAATTGTTTTGTTGTCAACTGAAAAATAGAAAATTTGTTCGTATTTCTATTGAAAAAGAAAACGCTTGTTTTCATTTTTGGTTTATGGTATACTAATATAAAATAACTGTGCGGACAGAAGGAGGATATCGATGAGCTACGGCAAGATTAGTAAAAAACAATTAGAGATATTAGAATATATGAAGAATGAGATTCTGATGAAGGGTTATCCACCTTCAGTAAGAGAAATTTGTGAGGCTGTTTCTTTAAAGTCTACTTCTTCCGTCCATTCTCATTTGGAAACATTAGAAAAGAACGGATATATCAGACGAGACCCAACAAAGCCAAGGGCAATTGAGATTATTGACGACAAGTTCAATTTGACCCGCCGGGAACTGGTCAATGTTCCTATTATTGGAACAGTCACAGCCGGAGAACCCATTCTTGCTGTAGAAAACGTAGAGGGTTATTTTCCTATTGCACCGGATTTTTTACATAATAAACAATCGTTTATGCTGAAGGTCAAAGGGGAAAGTATGATTAATGCAGGCATTTTTGACGGAGACTATATTCTTGTAGAAGAAACGAATGTCGCATTGAATGGTACAATCGTTGTTGCTATGATTGGCGAAGAAGTTACTGTAAAGCGCTTTTATAAAGAGAAAGGCTATTTCCGTCTGCAGCCTGAGAATGATTTTATGGAACCCATCATTGTGAATGAAGTATCTATTGTAGGAAAGGTAATTGGATTATTTCGAATGTTTCAGTAATGTTCAACAGATTATAATAAGCTGTCATAGGACAAAGAAGATAGATTGTCTTATGGCAGCTTTTCTTTTGTGGTCTATACTATTGTTTTGTATTTTTCAACAATATGCTGATATAGCATTTTAACAGCAGGTGCCATGAAATTAGGATTTCGTACAGAAACTCCAATCTCGCGGAATGCAGGAGGAGATGTTGGATAAGTGTCTACCGAATACGGAATGTCATTCATGACAAGCTGGGGCATAATACAGATTCCAAATCCAGCTGCTACCATGGCAATTGTGGACAAATCATCAACTACATGGTAATTCGACCGAACATTGAGCCCATTCTGTTTTAAAAAATTTGCAATATCTGCATCGGTTGTTTCCATCTGAGAAACAAATTCCTGATCTTTCATCTCATCGATGGTCATTGCATCTTCCGTATTCCGTTTTACAAAGCCTTTTGGAACGACACAGAGCAATGGATCCTGATACAAAGGTTCAATCGGAAGATCACTGGCACTTGAAGAGGAAAGAAAGCCAATGTCAACGACACCGCTTTTTAACCAATGGGCCACATCTGCATAGGTACCCTGATAAATCTCAATATTAATATCCGGATATGCCGTTTGGAAGGAATGGATAATATCAGTCATCCAGTTTGTACAGACGCTGGAAAAACATCCAACTTTGACCTTCCCTTTCTGCAGACCATTTAGACTGGAAATCGCTTGTTTTAAGCTTTCTTCACTGTTTAGTACTTCATTTACATAAGGAAGAAGCTGTTCGCCGTAATTTGTCAGACCAACGCCGCTTTTTTTTCTTGTAAGCAGAAAAAAACCTAATTCCTGCTCCATAGCAGAGATGGCATGACTGACAGCAGAAGGCGTCAGATTTAATACTTCTGCCGCCTTCTGAAAACTGCCCTGTTCTACTACTGTTTGAAATACCTGATAGGATAATAACGTCATAAAAACACCTTTTTTATCCTTTCATCTTAACGGGCACATTTATATAGTAAATCTTCCCATCGTCTGTCAACCTCTGCCTGGAATTGTGCAATGAGATCTTCATTTCCTGGTTTAAACAGATGCTTGAATCTGCCCTGTTCACGTAAGAAATCTTCAATTGGAAGCTTTTTCTTCGGTTCATAGGTCAGGCGCCATTTTCCATGCTCCAC
This sequence comes from Lachnospiraceae bacterium, assembly GCA_030526985.1. Classification (GTDB taxonomy): domain Bacteria; phylum Bacillota; class Clostridia; order Lachnospirales; family Lachnospiraceae; genus SIG292. The sequence continues at coordinate 9,266 of JAUNBT010000090.1, forward strand.
TTCAAACATTGGCCAATAGCAGGTATCGACTGCCAGTTTACATATTTTCATAATATCCGAGGTTTCATAACGCCATCCACGGGGACATGGAGTCATAATATTTAAGAAAGCAGCACCTTCTGTGTAGATTGCTTTTTCTGCTTTCTTATGAAGGTCTGCGAAATTACCTAAAAATGTTGTTTGTCCTACATAAGGTACATCATGATCTGCAATAATGGAAGCTAAATCTTTACGGTTTTGCATCTTACCGTTTGACTGGGAACCTACTGGGGTTGTGGTAGTGTCTGCGAACATTGGTGTTGCAGAAGAACGCTGGATACCAGTATTCATATAAGCTCCATTATCATAGCAGACATATACCATATCGTGATTTCTTTCCATCGCACCCGACAAAGACTGGAAACCGATATCATAAGTACCACCGTCTCCGCCAAAGGTAATAAATTTAAATGTCTGATCTTTTGGCAGACGCCCACGTTTTTTAAGTGCATGGTAGGCTGTCTCCACACCACTTAGTGTAGCACCGGCATTTTCAAATGCATTATGAATGTAGCTGTCCTCCCAGGCGGTATATGGATACATAAATGAAGATACTTCCAGACATCCCGTTGCATTGCCAATTACTGCCTGATCTCCTTCATGGAGTGCACGAAGTACAGCACGTACCGCAATTGTCGCTCCGCATCCGGCACACATTCTATGTCCTGGAGCAAGACGTTCCGGTTTGCTCATGACTTGTTTAAAATTATATTCACTCATTCCTTTACGCCTCCTGTTTTCTCAGCCCAATGTACTGATATTGTTCTACACTGGTTCCGTTTTCAATACTGTCTTCTAATTGCACAAAGACATCTTTTGCTTCTTCCACTGTAAAGTCACGTCCACCAAGACCATAAATATAATTTACTGTTTCGATGTAAATCTTCTTACGGTACAAACCAGCTGTAACTTCTGCACCAAGCGGTCCGCCGTTACCATTATAGCTCTCACAGCGGTCCAAAATAGCTGCCGCCTTACAGTTCTTTAATGCTTCAGCTAATTCTTCTGCCGGGAAAGGACGGAAAACGCGAAGTTTTAAGACACCAACTTTTTTTCCCTGTTCACGAAGTTCATCTACTGCTTCTTTTGCAGTTCCTGCCGCAGAACCAATCAAAAGCATAATATAATCTGCATCTTCCGTTTTATATGTTTCAAACAGTCCATATTGTCTTCCGGAAATTGCTGCAAATTCATCTGCAACGTCTAAAATAACCTGTTTTGCATTTTCCAAAGCAATCAACTGATTCTTTCTTCCTTCCATAACATAATTGGAGATGGAATAAGGACCGACAGAAACCGGTTTTCCTGGATTTAATAAGTATTCTTCTGGACAATATTCCCCAACAAAATCTTTCACTGGGGCATCTTCCATTAATTCAATATTTTCCACTGCGTGGCTGGTAATAAATCCATCCTGACAAATCATAATAGGCAGACGAACATCTTTATGTTCTGCGATTCGATAGGCCTGAAGAAAATTGTCATATACTTCCTGATTATTCTCTGCGTAAATCTGAATCCATCCGGTATCCCTTGCACCCATTCCATCTGTGTGGTCACAGTTAATATTGATTGGACCGGACAGTGTACGGTTAACCAAAGCCAGTGCAATTGGCATACGATTGGAGGCAGCAAGCAATAATTCTTCCCACATTAAGGCAAGACCTGCAGAAGAAGTCGCTGTCAGTGTTCTTGCACCTGCTGCTTCAGAGCCAATGGAAGCACTCATAGCGGAATGTTCACTTTCTACTGGAATAAATTCTGTATCAATCTCTCCGTTTGCAATATAAGTCGAAACCATCTGAGGAATCTCTGTAGAAGGAGTGATTGGGAATGCCGGCATTACATCCGGATTAATCTGTTTGATTGCATACGCAACTGCTTCATTTCCTGACATACGTTCTTTGATTGCCATCATTCCACACCTTCTTTCATCTCAATTGCACCAAATGGACAGGCTTTTACACAAATTCCACAGCCTTTACAATGGTCTAAATCAAATGCTCCTCTTTTCCCGTCTTTTACCGGAATACTGCTGTCCGGACATACTGGAGCACATAATAAACATTGTTTGCATTTATCCTCATGAAAAACCGGAGTATCATTTCTCCATTCTCCTGTTTTAAACAATTTTGACGTTCCGGCAGCAAAAATCTGCATACCCTCTGTCAATCCCGTATGGGGTGTATGTTCATTGATTTTATTGATATCTGTTCTCATAGTTTCCTCCCTTTAGCAACTTTTCTCTACAGCGGCAAATGTCATCTCAAGTGCTTTCATGTTGCCTTCAATCACTTCTGGTTTTTTTGCAAATTTGTGATGATAAGATGCTTTCATCTCTTCTAAAAAGACATCTTTCGGCATTACTTTAGTTGCTGCAACGACAGCAGCAAGCATTGGTGAATTAGGAAAATATCTTCCAAGTGCTGCTTCCGATATTGTACGGGCATCGATTGTAATGATACGTCCCTGATAGCCATTCAGTTGGGGAAGAATCTCCTCTTTCGATTTTGCTGTATTTACAATAATTGCACCGTCTGGTTTTAATCCTGCAGTTACATCTACAGTATGTAACAGTGTCTCGTCAACGACAGCTACATAATCCGGATCATAAATATTTGAATGCACTCGAATGACATCACTACTGATTCGGTTGTAAGCTGTAATTGGTGCTCCA
>JAUNBT010000440.1:0-217 GCA_030526985.1 Lachnospiraceae bacterium
GTATTGACAAGAGCCATCATAAAGCTGCCAAAGTGCTGAATTACCATCTGCTTCACCATAAGAAATCGTTTGTTTTGTCCCATCTTCATAAACAGCCTCAACCTGAAGATTCCTATAACTCAAATCTGTACTATTTATTTTATAGACATATTCTGTTTCTGCAGTACCCTTTATGAAAGAAATAGACGTTATTTTCTTTTGTTTATTTACCGTTAAG
>JAUNBT010000440.1:249-2067 GCA_030526985.1 Lachnospiraceae bacterium
TCACTTTATCCGCATCTTTACTGCCTGTTGTTAAAATGATATAGTATATACCTTCATCTAACTGTTTTCTTCCTCTTGTTTTTTCTTTTCCCTCTGACTCTTCCCAATAATAGTAATCTACTACAGTAAAATCCGAGTCATAGATATACAGCCAATTAATATTCCTGTCATCTAGTCCATCCGCTACAAATTCATAGGTTCCTTTCGATTCTACATTGAGTTTATAACAGTTGTCCCTATTTTTGTGGAACACCTCCTGTCTTTTTCCCAACTCAAGCATCCCTGCTGTATTCTTAATACTGGTAATCTGAATCTGAATAACAGTTAAGAATTCGTCATCATAATACAATTTTACGTCCCAAGTTCCGGCAAGCCAGTTTCCATCACTATCCGTCGGAATTGATTCTTTATAAGTCCATAGTTTACATTCCCAATCTTCTGCTTGCGAATAACTCATTGTGGTGCTGCTTTCATCTGCATAGGTAAATTTTAACTGAAGTTTCCCCAAGCTAATTTTGTCATCCGTTTCACTATAATAATCTGTAGTCATATAATCTGTAATGGCAACAACTGATTTGAACTCTTTCTCTTTTGATAATTTCAGGTAAATAGTCTCCTGAGAAGTTGTGTCCCAATTATATATTTGATCTAATACTCCTAAATAGTAGATTTTCCCTGCATAAAGCTTCTTCTTAAGCTTTGTATTATAATAGCTATATGCTTTCCACAACTCATCTTCTTGAACCAGAATTTCTTTATCCTCTGTTGTAAGATAACACTCATACAATGATTTTTCAGATGCAATTCCCTGCTTAAATTGAAATGTATAATATCCTGTCTCAGGTACGCTCACCTTGTAATATTGTATTGTTTTTCCGACCTGTAATTCATAATCCCTTTCCGCTTCATTAATACAAATATCCGTGTTTTCTGCATCAGCTGTTACCGGTCTGACAAAAACCATAATGGCAGTCACAATCATGACCAGAAGTATTATCGTTTTACATGTTTTCCAATACCACCAACAGCCTTTGTATCTTAATGATTGTCTGTTCAATTATCTGCTAACTATTCTACATATTATTTTATTTCCAGATGACTTTTCCATTTTTTATCGTTATATTATATCTGGTGGATACTTTGTATGTATAACCTTTCAAATTCCCCTTCAACATATTTCCTTAATCTTTTCATAATATCTCTCCAATCTTTCGTAAAATAATACAATCAAAGTCAACCATTAACTGTCAAATGCATTTGTTGTCTTTTATTGTAGCGTTAATTCGAACATTTTCAAGATATTGTGCACGAATCGTTATTTTGATGTAATGAATGGCATAAGTACTCTTATTACAAAAGCCGCAGCACTACACTTTCATTCAAATTCTTTGGAAGTGTTTTATAATAGACACCACTCACTCCCTCTATTTCCCACAAGTTTTCCTCTGAGGATAATGTTTCCGGCAGTAGGATATCTTCTGTAAGATGTAATGGACATTTGATTTCCTGAAGCATGTCGCATCCTGTAAAAATACTTATTTCATCATAATATGGCTCCAGTTCCGGAATATCAAAACCGGACAAATCAATTGTTTCAAGACTTTCACAGTCCATAAACATTCCGTACATACTCAATGCATTTTCTGTGTTCCAGGAAGAAACATCTATACTTTTTAATTTTTTACAGCTACCAAATACAGAAACAAAGCTCTTTATTTTCTGCGTATCAAATCTTGAGACATCAAGACTTGTCAGATTTTCGCATCGACAGAACATTAAATCCTTTTCACATATGCTGCAGCAATTTTGAAATAGGCC
>JAUNBT010000441.1 GCA_030526985.1 Lachnospiraceae bacterium
CCCAGGCCCACACCATCTCCCTTACGATTTGTGCATGGGTCTTAGGAGTATCAGCTAGAATATTTATTGAAAACAGAATGAATAATAGTAGAACAGGAACAGAGATCTTCGTTGTCATAAATATATTCAATTTAAATTTTTTCAAGGGTGATCTGCCTTACATAAGCATTTTTCAACAATCCGATATTTCTATTCCACTGAAAAAAATTCGATTTCGGTAAAGTCGTATTGTTTACTGTAATCTCTTTTTGATACAGAATAGTTTGGCCATCTACAATATAACGAATGCTGAACTGGTAATCATCTGTCTCTATTTCCATATCCTGAGGAATATCTTTCACGCGATATCCTTCAGGAATTTCTATCCTGATGTGACTCCGGATAGTTTGACTGAAAGGAAAAGCATAGTCATTCTTTCTTTTAAGCGTATCGATAGCCAATCCTGTAAAATCTTTGAAAACATCGGGATCGATATATAACTCATCAGAGAAGGAACGGACAGATGAAGGACGTAGTTCTTCGTATGATATGGAGAGACTTTTCGATCCAATCTCCATTCCTTTGATATCCAACTCGAAAATCGAATCTGCCGGATTGTTGCTCTTCAGGAAGTTTTTCAGATAGATATCGGTGTCGGTTTTACCGGTATAACGGATAGCGAAGGTTATCCCATACTTAGGTTCTCCATGGAAGGACAACTCCGACTCACCTTTTAATTTTCCTCCTTCAATAACATACTGACTCATCAACTGAGTCCGGTTATGAGAAGGGGGAAACGAAGGAGTACGAAGCATCAGGTAATGATCGCCATCCTCCACCATGGCCATTTTCCCCTGAATGGTGTAAGCGATCTCACCAAAAGGCATAAATTTGACTGTGGGATCCAGGAAATGAAATTCGTTGTTATAATCCAACGCACATATCATATGGTCGGCTGAAGGGATAGGCAACGTCCATTCCCGGCCGGCATCTGTTGTGTTTATCCATACCAGACGGGCATCAAATCCTTCTGCCAGCAACAAGCATTTCAACAGGTTGGACATTCCTTTGCAATCTCCATATTTTTTCCTCATCACAGCTTGCGCATCATCAGGTTTAAATCCCTGAATCCCATATTCGAATGCAATATACCTTATATTATTCTGAACCCAATTGAGTAATGCGTTAATCTTATCCCTGTCGGTTTCGCTCTCTTTGGTTATTTCTTTGGCAAGTTGTGCTACTGCGTCATGATCGTTGTAGGCCATATCAGCCTTACTCTTACACCACCTATACATATGGTCGAAGCTGTAAAAATACTCTTCAATTTTTTTATTGATTACCGCTTTTCGGGGTACAATCTGAATAGAAGGGAACGTAAGCATATAGTCGGGCATAAAATCTTCATGCCGGTATGCCTCCTGATTTTCTATCTGATAGATATATATGGTATTTCCTGACTTGGGATCTACCGTTTTTGACCTGCTTACGCGCGAGTCAAAATTGTTTTCCACAATATCAATTTCCATCCACTGCGGAACAATGATCCGGATGACTTTACTCCTGATAAAATAGGGTTCTACAATATTGATAAACGAAAATCCATATACATCTTTATATTTCTTTTCGTAAGTTACCGTACCAACTTCACTTTTATCTTTAAATTGTAAAGTAAAATAACACACTTTACTGTCATCATAAAAGATATTTTCCTTTGTATAAGTCTCGTATTTGGGAGAAGAAGCTTTTACTCCTTTCACCCTGATTTTCGTTATCTCTGAATTGCTATCATAAAACCGGAAAAAGGGAACCGGTTGGACATTTTTAATGCAAGTATAGATGACATCCTGATTCTCCTTTACAATCACCCTGTTATTCTCCATCATATATGTATAAGTCGACTGCTGATTACTGATAATCATATTGTCATCATTATTTTGAGACAAGAGTAGAAAGGGTATAAAAGAGATTAACAACAGTAAGGAATACTTCATAGTGATAGAATGAATCATGCAACAATTGAAATAAATAATTGCCCTGCAAAAATAATAAATTAACTCCAATTATATTTCATTGTATTATAA
>JAUNBT010000091.1 GCA_030526985.1 Lachnospiraceae bacterium
TAATAATATGAAACCCGGGACCTGGGATATTGAAATAAGTTTAGGAGGTTGTAAAACTACATATTCTATTTCAGTGAAAACAATGGAAGAAAAATCTGAAGCACTCGTCTTATCGGAAAATGAGAAAGAGTATAAGCTTAATCTGAATGACACTTATTATAAAGTAACTGTGAAAGAAGATGGATATTACTACTTTTTATGTAAGGAAGCGGTTGACACCTTACGATGGATGAGAATCTATAACGAAAGTGGAGAGAAATTAGATGAAAGTTATGTTGATGTTCAGCCAGAATATACAGAACATATGAGGCTTAAACTGGAAAAAGGTAAAAGTTATTTTATTTCCCTTGCCAGCACGGATGAGCAGACAGGTGACTTCTATTGCAAATATCAAAAAGAAAATACAATAGTCTCTTATGAAATGGATCTGACAGAGGAAGATTTGGTATATATTCTAGAAGACGATGGATGTATCAGACCATCCGGAGCGGTAGTAATAATGAAATACGAAGATAGAACAGAAAGAAGAGTCAAAATTTATTCTGATCTTTGGTATGCGACTGGATTTGAAGTAGATACGCCAGGTTTATGCGAAGGGGAAAATATAATTAAAATTCTATTGGATGGAGAGGAAGTACAAAAGTATACCGTATCTGGTGTTTCCTTAAAAGATGCGGAGACATCAAAGCTTACCTTAGGTGAAAAACTGTCCCTTCCATGGAAAAAGACAAGACAGATTGTAGAATTTACTGTTCCAGAAGATGGTTCTTATGAGTGTTATTTCACAGGCACACAAGAAGAAATGTATAGGGGCAATCTTTATGGTTCATTAGACGGGACGACAATTCAACGAATAGAATACTGGTTGGATGTTGATGTCTTTAAACAGGATGTAGGTCAGGAAAAATTGTATTTTCGAAAAAACTTAAAAGCGGGAACCTATTATTTTATCCTAAATAATTATCTTTTCTACAATGACCCAATCAGTATAAGTATTAAAAAGGGAAAGGAAATAAAAAGTATATCTTTAGATACGTCAGAGGTATGTAAGGAATTTATTTATGGAATCAATGATGACGATACAGTAGACATGAGTGGAATGAAGATTAACATTGTTTTTACAGATAACACTACAAAAACAATTGCTTATGAAGAGCAGAGTTCTTCCACAATTAACGAATGGTCCGCATATGGATTTAGGTACGAGTATATGGGCTTGACAAATTATAATAATATAATGTATCCCGGAACAGGAGAAGTTAAAGTTTCCTTAGGAGATTGGTCTGAAAATTACACGATACAAGTGAAAAAAATACAAGATGCCTCTATAGACACACTTGCTGCCGGAAATGTATATAATGAGGTTATGGACAAGAGAAATCTGATTTTTAAAGTGACAGCAGATGAGAGTGGAATCTATAATTTGCAAAGCCGTGTTTTAGATAATATCTCAGTGGAAGCAGAATTGCTTGATGAAAATTTGAAAGAACTTTATACAGGAGAAGATTATAACGAACATGATTTTCAAATGACAGCCACCTTAGAAAAAGGGAAAAATTACTATCTTGTCCTGGAAAAAAGTTCTACCGGAAGTATTCGCGTTCCGATTTCTATTTTAAAAACGGGAGAAGTTCCGTGCACAAATGGAAAACATGCGTGGGCTTCGGAGACAGTGAGTGTTAAGCCAACTTGCACAGAAAAAGGGCAGGTAAAAAAGACTTGTTCCTTATGTAATGAAGTAATCACAGAGTATATCGATGCCCTGCAAAAAGGTGCAGAGGAGAGAAGCTGTTCTATTTGTGGACAAAAAGAGCAGAGAGAGACCGCTGTGTTGACCCCATTTATCAAGCTGAATTACAAATCACTTCCATTGAAGGTGAAACAAAAAACAAAAGTAGTGGAAGTAACGTCAATGCAGACGGGAGATAAGATTAAGAGCTGGACTAGCAGTTCTACTAAAATAGCCACAGTCAACAAAAAAACTGGTGAGATCAAAGGAATGAAGGCAGGAACAGCCAGAATCACAGTCGAATTACAGAGCGGAATAAAAGCTGTCGTAATAATAAAGGTACAAAAAAAGACAGTAAAGACAACAAAACTTACGGTGAATAAAAAGAGTATTTCCTTGAAAAAGGGAAAAACCTTTACGATTACAGCAGCAAGAACCCCGGTTACAAGTGAAGAGAAAGTAACTTACACCTCATCCAACAAAAAGATAGCTACTGTAAGCAGCAATGGCAAGATAAAAGCAAAGAAGAAGGGAAGCTGCAAGATTACAGTGAAGAGTGGAAAGAAAAGGGTGGTTTGTAAGGTGAAGGTGAAGTAGGGGACTAGAAAGAAAAAGAGAGGGGATAAAAAGTTTGAAGAAATCATTAATCATAAAATCAACAGTCTTTTTCCTTATAATCCTGCTGGCAGCAGTTTTGTTGCCAGCAGGCAGATTAAACAGAGAAGTAGATGCAGCAATGCGTGGCAACCAGAGGTTCGATCGGGAGACGTGCATGTCTACGTCTGGAAATATCACTTTGAAAAAAGCAAGTGAAGCTAACATAGTTGGAACAGTAGATATTATAAGAGGTGAAGAAGGAGCGGTTTGGGTACGGGGATGGGTCTTTGACAGAGATATTCCTTCACAGGCAGTTTCTATCCATGTATATCTGGGAGGACCAGCAGGAGTTGGAGTTGGATATGCTTTTACAGCAAATAAATCACGTCCAGATGTCAATAGTGTTTATCCTGGAGTGGGTGAAAATCATGGGTTTGATGAAAAAATATTTACAGACCGTACCGGTGCTTTGCCAGTATATATATACGCTATAAACATTGGACAAGGCAGTAGTAATCCTGTGATTGGAAATCAGACAGTTACAGTGGTTCCAGATATTACTAAGCCAGCTGTAAAATTCCAGTTACAGAATTAGGAAATAAATCAGGTATATATACTACGCATATCTATGCCAAGGACAGAGTTGGAAACAGTGGAAAATCTGGTATCACTCAAAAAGTTGATACCAGAGCAATCACTGAATTGCCAAAAGTGGACTTAGGAGATTCCTTTGAAGCTGCGATTGAAGATTCTGTGGCGAATAAAGTGCTTACAGTAAATAACAGTGGAAAGATCATTAATTGTCGCGATACAGGATCAGGTAAACAGCGTTGGGTTTTTACCAAAGACAAAGAGGATGGAACATATACGATTCAATCGAAAGAAGATAAACGATGTTTGGAGAATGAGAATGGAAGTGGTAAATCGGAATCTGATATTATTGTAAATACAGCATCTAATACTAATTCACAAAAATGGTATATAAAGGAAAATGATTACGGTTCCTATATACTGCAACCCAAATGCAGTGAAGCATGTGTACTTGATTTGCAGAACATCAATGAAGCAGAAGGGGCAGATTATTGGTTATATACATATAACGCAACTTTGGCGCAACGATTTTTTATCCGAGAGACAACAGCTTGGGATAAACAGGAGGCAGCTGATCTTGGTGAAAAATTTACAGCATGTATCACAAATGCTGGAATTGGGAAAGCGTTAACTGTATCAGAGGATAATGTGACTTCAAAATCCTATTTTTCAGAAAACAATCAAAAATGGATTTTTAACAAAAATTCAGATGGGAGCTATACAATTAGTTCGGTAACAGATGGGCGATGTCTGGATAACTCCGGTGCTGTCGGAACAGCAGATTCTAATATTCAAGTGCACGAGTCGAATGGTTCGGATGCGCAAAAATGGTTTCTCTATAGTGCAGGAAATAAGTCATATTATTTGAAACCTGCATGTAGCACAGACTGTGTTATGGATTTAGCTGGTTATAAAGCAGAAGATGGGACTAACATCCAGTTATTTACATTTAACGGAAGTTTAGCGCAAAAATTTTCTATTACAGAAGAAATACCAATTGCCGAGCAAGAACGAAAAAATCTGGGAGATAATTTTTATGCCATGATTGAAAGTGATGTGTCTGGAAAAGTTCTAACTGCAAATGCAGACGGAAACGTAGTCAATAAAACATTCACAACAGCAGATAATCAGATGTGGAAATTTAGTTTGAACGAAGATGGTACTTATACAATTATATCAAAGGCCGATAATAGATGTCTGAATACGGTGGATGCAGCGGGCAGCTCGGAGTCCAATGTTAATGTTGAGGTCGCCGATAAATCGGCTTCTCAAAAGTGGGGGATTGTACAAAATAGATATGGGAGTTATTATCTAATGCCGAATAGCAGCAAGGAATGTGTAATCGATTTGACAAACGGTAATCAGAATGAAGGGGCGAATATTGCACTTCACACATTGAATGCTTCTATGTCAGAACGATTTCTAATTCAGAAAGATGTCGTTAATGTAGAAAGTGTGACAATAGTGGGGGAGAAAGAAATAACAATAACGGATAAGAAATCAGTTCCATTGTCAATTGACATCTCTCCAAAACTAGCCACAAATAAGAATGTATTCTGGAACACCAGTGCCAGTAATGTTGCCACAGTAGATAAAAATGGAGTCATAACACCGGTAGCAAATGGAGAAGCTAAAATTACAGTCACAACAGAAGATGGTGGAAAAACAGATTTATGTACGATTAAAGTTAATATACCTGTAGCTGTGGAAAACATTACTTTTGAAAAGGATAATTATACACTTACTGCACTAAACGAAAAATACAAGTTGCCGTTAAAGTTTTATCCTGCGAATGCAGCGAATCAAAAAGTAAAGTTTACAAGCAGTGAAGAGAAAGTTGCGATAGTGGACAGTAACGGAGTTGTAACAGCATTAAGCGAAGGAAAAACAGAAGTTACAGCGATTTCTGATGATGGACCTAAAACAGCAACTTGTCTTGTTACAGTAGATATAACAGGAGAATCAGTAGAAAAGCCAATCGAAAAACCATTAAAGGGTATTTCAATGGATAAGACCGAGATGGAACTGGAAATAGGAAAAAGCAGTATATTTACTATAACAGTAGATCCATATGATACAACAGATACAGTTGCGCTTGAATGGAGCAGCAGTAACACTAAAGTTGCAAGGGTAGAAGACGGTAAAGTGACAGCAGTTAGTGAGGGAGATGCGATTATTAAAGTTTCGGCCGGTGATTTTGAAGATTATTGTAAAGTGACAGTAAAAGAAACAGCAGTTCCTATTTCAGTGACAGGAGTTACTTTGGATCAAGATGGAATTATAATGAAAAAAGTTGGAGAGAAAAAGAATCTAAAGGTAACAGTCACTCCAAGCAATGCAGGAAATAAAGAGGTAGCCTGGAATAGTAGTGATGAAACTGTGGCAGTTGTGGATCATACAGGAATTGTTACAGCGAAGAAAAATGGAAACACTATAATCACAGTAAGAACAAATGACGGGGATAAAACAGCTCTATGTCTTTTTACCGTAGAAATAACAGAATAATAGCCAGAAAGCCCTCCGGTATATATACCATCTGGAAATAATACTGAAGAAAATCCGGATAATGAAACTAAAAATAATGGAATTATCAATACCGTTCAGAAGCCAGAGCCTCAGCGGATTATAGCTTCTTCCAAAATTGTAGCCTACGGTTCGAAGACATTTTCATTAAATGCCAAAACAAATGGTGGAGGAAAATTGTCTTATAAGTCCAGTAATAAAAGGATTGCCAATGTTTCTCAAAATGGAAAAGTGACAGTGAAAAATTATGGACAGACTACGATTACAATCAAAGCTGCTACAAATGGAAAATATGCTACAGCGAATATAAGAATTACAATTAAAGTTGTACCGAAAAAAATGGTATTAAAGAAGATGATTAGTCCGAGAAAGAAGAAAATAAAAATAACATGGAAAAAAGATAAAACAGTAACCGGCTATAATATAAATCTTTGTCTCAGAAAAGATTTCAAAAGAGGGACGCTGGAACGTTTTTGCAAATTATCCGAGAAGTTTTTCCTTATACAGGGAGTTAAAAGTAAAAAAACCTATTATGTGAGAGTACGTGGTTACAAAAAGGTCGGAAACAAAACCTATTATGGAGCATGGAGTAAAACAAAAAGTGTAAAAGTGAAATAAGCAGCAAAAATCAGCCACCAGAAGTTTTCAATAAAATTTTCTGGTGGTCTTTTTGCAATTCAAATTAAACAAGATAAAAGGACAAGGAATAAAATGTAAAAATAAGTTGAAACAAGACAGAAAATAGATTATAATGGAAGAAAATGTGAGACAAAAATTCGCTTGCTCTAATTAGAGATAAGAGTAAATCTGGGAGGGGAGAAAAAAGAATGAAAATTCTAAAAATAGTATTATCCAGCTTGTTTTGCCTGGACCTGTTTGGAACGATAGGGGGGTGTCTGGTCTTAAGCCACAGTTCTTACAGCCAGGAGTACTGGATGTATTTCGTAATCATCGGACAGCTGTTTGCAGTGATTGGTCTGGTCATGTTACTCAGTTTTCTTCATTCTGAAAGAGAGATAGAAGGCAGCACTGCGACAGGGATGATAGGGCAGTGGCTGGGAATCGTCCTTTTTCTGATAACAGGGGCTGGAATGATAGCGGCTGGTTTTTTGTGGCGATATGGTGGCGAAGACAGGATACAGTATATAAAGATGCATGCACCGGTCTTGGTTATGATTGTCACAATGGGAATTGCATGTATTCTGCTTTTATTCTGTTTTGGATTTCTGGGTCGTGTGAGAAGATGTTCGGTTAAAGTAGATGCTGTATGCACGGGCATACAGGCAGGAAGATTATATCAGAGCCCGCAGATGATGAAAGGAGATGGAGGAGGTAACAGAAAAACATGGAAATTATATTATAGTTTTGAATACAGGGGAAAGAAATATACGGTAAGCAATCGCTTTAATTCAACGATAGGATTGAAGGATGGCAATACATATGGAATTCATATTAATCCTAAAAATCCAAAAGAATTTTATGACAGGGTGGCAATGATGTTGTATGCCTTCCTGGGGTTTCTTTCAATAGCATATATAGGTATAACAATATATATGCTTTTACATAGATAACAGTAAAAAAAGACGAAACCGGCAAGGAGAGAATTTATGAAAAAGAGTGAGAAAAGGATTGTTTTTTTTGTTGTGCTGTTTTCCTTGTTCCTACTGCCTTTTCCATCGAAAACAGTACGGGCGGAGACCATGACGTATGAAGGGGTTGGAACGAATTTAACGGCAGCGTTGGATGACGCAGGAGTTTTGACTATTTCAGGAACAGGCGATATGACCAATTGGAGTTCTTATAGTTATGTTCCATGGAAAAACGAGCGAAGCAATATTAAAGAGATTGTAATTGAAAATGGAGTTACTTCAATTGGAAATCATGCGTTTAACCGATGCAGCGAAGTGACTAAAATTACAATAGGGTCTGATGTAATACAGATTGGAGATAATGCATTTCAAAGTTGTACAGGTTTGACGGAGATAGAACTGCCATCTGGACTATCAGTTATGGGACAAGCTGTGTTTTATGGCTGTAGTGGCTTAACAAAAGTGACTTTGTCGGAAACCTTAACAACGATTGGAAACTATGCATTTCAAAATTGCAATAAATTAACGGAGATTCATATTCCCAAAAGTGTAACCACAGTAGGAGGCACTTCTGTATTTAGAGGATGTAAAGCTCTGGCAAAAGTAACCTTTGATGCCGATGCAGAAATGATACCAGAAGCCATTTGCTATAATCTGTCAGCACTTACCAGTGTAGAGATACCATCTACAGTAACAAGAATAGAAGACGAGGCATTTTATGGCTGTAGCGGATTAACGACAATAAAATTGCCGGCAGGGCTGACAACGGTAGGAACGGGAGTATTTCAAAGTTGTACAGGTTTGACGGAGATAGAACTGCCATCTAAATTATCGGTTATAGGACAAAGTATGTTTTATGATTGCATCAGTTTGACAAAAGTGACTTTACCGGAAACCTTAACAACGCTTGGAAATTATGCATTTCGAAATTGTAGTAAACTAACGGAGATTCACATTCCCAAAAGTGTAACCGAAGTAGGAGGCGCTTATGTATTTTATGGCTGTAATGCCCTGGCAAAGGTAACCTTTGATGCCGATGCAGAAATGATACCAGAAGCCATTTGCTATAATCTGTCAGCACTTACCAGTGTAGAGATACCATCTACAGTAACAAGAATAGAAGACGAGGCATTTTATGGCTGTAGCGGATTAACGGCAATAAAATTGCCGGCGGGCTTGACAACGATGGGAACAGGAGTATTTCAAAGTTGTTCAGGTTTGACGGAGATAGAACTGCCATCTGGACTATCAGTTATAGGACAAAGGATGTTTTATGATTGCAGCGGTTTGACAAAAGTGACTTTACCGGAGGGAGTTACAACCGTTGAACAAAAGGCATTTTATAATTGTAACAACCTTGCAGAAATAAAACTGCCGGGAACAGTGACAACACTAGGAGACTATGTGTTTCAAAATTGTAAAAAGCTAACAGAGATTCATATTCCCAAAAGTGTAACCACAGTAGGAGGTACATCCGTATTTTATGGCTGCAGTGCCCTGACAAAGGTAACCTTTGATGCCGATGCCAAAATAATACCAAAATATATTTGCTATGGTATATCATCACTTACCAGTGTGGAAATTCCATCCACAGTGACAAAGATAGAGGACGAAGCATTTTATGAATGCAGTGGTCTAACAAAAGTGACTTTGCCGGAGGGAGTTACAGAAGTAGGTCAAAGTGTATTTTGTTATTGTACAAATCTTACTGAAGTGACTTTACCCAATACATTAACGACAATTGGGAACTATGCATTTCAAAATTGTAAAAAGCTAACAGAGATTCATATTCCCAAAAGTGTAACTACAGTAGGCGGCACATCTGTATTTTATAGATGTAGTGCTCTGACAAAGGTAACCTTTGATGCCGATGCCAAAACAATACCAAAATATATTTGCTATGGTATATCATCACTTACCAGTGTGGAAATTCCATCCACAGTGACAAAGATTGAGGATGCAGCATTTTATGGCTGCAGTGGCTTGACAAAAGTGACTTTGCCGGAGGGAGTTACAGAAGTAGGTCAAAATGTATTTTATAATTGCAGGAGCCTTGCAGAAGTGATTTTGCCTAAGACATTAACGACAATTGGAAACTACGCTTTTCGATCTTGTAGTGCATTAACAGAGATACATATTCCAAAAAGTGTAACCACAGTAGGAGGTACTTCTGTATTTTATGGCTGCAGTGCCCTGACAAAGGTAACCTTTGATGCCGATGCCAAAATAATACCAAAATATATTTGCTATGGTATATCATCACTTACCAGTGTGGAAATTCCATCCACAGTGACAAAGATAGAGGATGAGGCATTTTATGGCTGCAGTAATTTAGCCAAGGTAGAATTGTCTGGGGAACTAACGGAAATAGGAAGCAATGCATTTGGGTATTGTACAGCACTTCCCAGTATAGATATACCGGAAAAAGTTACAATAATTAGGAATTGTGCGTTTTACAGATGTAATCAGTTATCAGAAATTCGCATGCAGGATAAAGTAGAACAAATAGAAGGCAGCGCATTTTATGTTGGCGCTGAGCTTGTCACTCACCTGTTTTGCAGTGAACAAATCAAGAATCTTTATGATTGGGCAAGTTCTAACAGGACAGTTGCTATGTTATTAGAGTCATATGATGCAGGAACAGATATTCAGGCTTACTTCTTAGACGATAACACCTTATATCTGAAAGGGAAAGGTGAAATGACAGCGTCCTGGCAGGAAGCAACGGTGCCATGGAAGGAACGTTTGAAAGATGTGAAGGGGATTGTTTTAGACGAGAGAATCACCAGTATTGGTGCCTACGCATTTGCAGGTGCAGGGATTGATTATATCAATATAGGGAGCTTGGTTGAAACTATTGGACAGGGAGCATTTTATAACTGTGAGAATCTAATTGTAGTGCAAGGTGGAGATGGAGTGACCAAGGTGGAAGCGAATGCGTTTTATTGTACTTCATCGCAAAAAATTATTTTAAATAGTTTGAGCGATACACTTAAGAATTACTCATGGTCTGGAAATAGGAGAACTCGTCTGGGAATTAAGTCTGTTTATGAAGCAGGCACGGACATTAATGCATACTATTTGGAAAATAAATCCTTGTATCTTGTTGGAGCAGGGGAAGTAACCTCCTATTCTAAAGCAGCTAATGTGCCATGGAAGGATGAAATCAGTGAAATTACAGATTTGTATATTTGTGGAAATATATCTGTGCTGGGTAACTATTGTTTGGCAGGGGCACAATCACTTAAAAATGTTCAATTGACCGATAGCATTTGTACAATAGGCGAGTATGTATTTTCAAATTGCACGAATTTGGAAACCATAGATTTACCAAAGAATTTAGAGGTAGTAGAGGCATATTGTTTTGCTGGATGTACAAAATTAAAATCCATAGATTTTTCCGCTACGAAAGTTGCCGAAATAAAAGAGTATGCGTTCCAAAACTGCAGTGCATTGACTGCAATGAAATTGACTTCAAATATAAAAACAGTAGGAAACTATGCTTTTTCCGGTTGTACGGAAATGTCAGACTTCACCATGGAAGAAGGAGTTTCAACACTGGGACAGAATGTACTTTTGGATTGTGCTAAAATAACAGCTATTTCCTTACCGAGAAGTTTGACAACAGTAAGTAGCTATACAAATAAGGGAACATTTGCCGGATGCCCAAATCTGAAAAAGGTTACTTTTGCAGAACGGACAAGAGAAGTTCCAGCTTATATATTTGCAGGTTGTACAGCACTAGAGGAAGTGGATTTTGGAGGATCTGTTTCCAGTATTGAAAGTTATGCATTTTATCAATGTACAGCACTAAAGACAGTTGATTTTGAGAATTCTTTGAGAACAATCGAAAATTATGCTTTTATGGAATGCATTTCATTGGAAAAACTGGAATTACCAGATATGTTAAACAAGATAGGATCCTATGCATTTAAAAACTGTACGTTAATCGAGACAGCTATTTTGGGAAAAAATATAACTCAAATAGGTACAAATGCGTTTAGCGGTTGCGCCGGTTTGAAAAATGTGGAACTGGGAAGTAGACTAACCAAAATAGATGGAAGCGTATTTTATGGAACTGGATTGGAAACAGTGGCATTGCCTTATTGTCTGCAGAGCATAGGAACCGATGCTTTCGCTAACAATGGAAATCTGAAAGAAATACAGATTCCAGCAACAGTAGAGTCAATATCAGATAGTGCTTTTGATCAGCAGACGTTGGTAATCAAAGGAGAAGCTGGAACAAAAGCAGAAGAATATGCGGATAGCAAAGGATACACATTTGAAGATATTTCAGAGTCAGTAGATGCAGATCTTTCCATTACGCTGAATAGCGAAGCTTCTGTGAACATAGGAAAAAGTATATATTTAACAGCCCAGCTTTCAAAAGAGAATTTTGTTCAGTCAGTAAAATGGGAAGCGGAAGATGAATCTGTGGTATCGTTGCAAAAAGACAGTCAAAACCCGGCAAAGGTTAAAATAACAGGTCTTATAGAAGGTGCGACGAAAGTAACAATTTCTGTTGGAAAAGTTTCAGCATCCTGTCAGGTGACAGTGAAGAATGGAATTACTTCGATTAGCCTAAATTATACTACGATAAGGATCGTTTCACGGAAAAATACGTAGTCCTTAATTGCAAAGTGCAGCCCGACAACAGTGTTAAATCCAGTTTTAGTATGGTCGAGCAGCAATGAGGCTGTGGCAACTGTAGATCAGAACGGTCTCATTACTCCTGTTGCAAATGGTATAGCAAGCATCAGAGTAAAGAATGCAGAAAGTACTTGCATGGCAAGTTGTATTGTAATTGTCAATCTGCCAGCAGATGAGGAAAACATAGAAAATCCGGGAACAAC
>JAUNBT010000442.1 GCA_030526985.1 Lachnospiraceae bacterium
GTTGAGGCAGGGACTCTCAAACGGCCTTTTTGTCCACATTGAATGTTACGAGGCAATGTCAGAACAAATGAGCACCTATACCAGCGACAAAGAAATCCCATCTGCTGGCAAAGAATACGAGCGCATCCGCCGCTTCATGATTGCCAACCGCTACTGGCATACATACCCAGAAGACTGGGAACAGCGAAAAGAAATAATTCTGAACGCCGCAGACTACCAATGCGAGGAATGCGAAGATGACAGTTCCATGCTCTGCGTCCACCATAAACAATGGTTATCGCAGGGAGGCAGCAACGCCTTGGACAACCTGCAATGCCTATGTTGGAACTGCCACGAAAAAGCCCACGGCCGCTCATTTGACCCAAATAAAACATTTACAGACGGTAAAAACCGACCGCTGATACAGCAGGCCATTAATGAGGGGAAGGACATAGAATTCAACTACGTCGACGTAAAAGGAGTACGCACCCGCCGCCCAGTGACCCCGTTGCGCTTCATAAAAAGCCCCCACGGCCATCCAGCAATAAGCGCCCTGGACCATCTGGACAAAGCGCCAGTCCCCTACACCTTCCTAATCAGAAAAATGACCCATCTGAAAATCATGGAGAAAGGAGAGATGCGTGATATAAAATAGACAAACTGATGCCTAAACAAAAAATTAATGGAGGTTTTTAAGTTGACAAAATGGTTAGTAAAAATAATATTATCTAAGGTTTTCATTATAATTCTAATTATAATTCCAGTCATAGCATTCTTTGTAACGTTTATTGTGAGGCCATATGTCTGTTTAAAAATGTCATCGTATTTGTTCTGCTACATTGTTTCTATAGAACTCCTTTTATTTGGATTACATGTAATAATCTCGCCATATCAACAAACCACTAAAGCATTTTGGCTATCTATTATCGTTGTAGTATATTTATATATTAATACATATTTCCTCGCAACAGATCCAAATTTCGTCGATCCTTTTGGTTTGGATAAGCTATGTGAAGATCAAAGGAATTTTGTTATGACTTCACTGTCTTTATCCTCATTCATATTTTCTATCTATGCTATTTTTCATTCTCACGGGGAGAGTGTGCTCGATAAGAAGAAAGAAAAAAAATATACTGTAGACGTAGTCAAAGGGAATAGCAATAAAGTCTCTACATACATTGTTACCGTAAATGAAAATAACACAAAAATAATCGAAGAAAAAGTTCAGGTGCAGATTGCAGAGAAGGAAGGTTAAGAAAAAAAAAACGAAAATTCCCCGCCGAAGCAGGGAATCTTTACGCGCTCTGTTGAGGGCTAGCCATCAAAATTTAAGGAGGAAAAAAGATGAACAATAATAGCATTGGAGAAGCTGTAATATTGAACGATTCTGACGTAAATTATGGAACTGCCAATAAGTATCTTGCACTACTTTTCCCAAAGGATACATTTGATGTACAAAACAAGTGCTCTAATATGCGCAGTCAATTACAGGACATGGGAATTGATACGCTGATGAAAGAAATCAATGACGATTACTATTTAGTAATAGCCGCAGCAGACTTAAAAACTGCAACTAAATAAAATTAAGACATATAAACACGGCAGAGGGCGAGTCTGCCCCTGCTGTGTTTATAACATACTGCTCTCAACGGTAATCATAGGGAAGAATCTCTGAATCTGTATCCAGTCGCATAAGAAGATCCGCTAATCAAATCAAGGAGTGAGAGTAATGAAGATTATAAAAATGACAGAACTCCAAATCAATGACTTCAGAATTTTCAAAGATAAAAGAATTCGACTTGGAAACTATCTCACGTGTATAGCTGGCACGAATGGCACTGGTAAATCTAATCTTTTAGGCCTAATTGGGAATTGTGTAGAGTATAAAACAGGAAAACGCAAGGAATCCTTTTTTCGGCCTAAAGTTTTCCGCACAGACTTCAGTCAGATTTTCAAAGGATCAGAGAGGTTTGACCCGAGTAAAAGCAAAAGGATACAAATTTCATTTGATGACGGTGATTCTAGAACTTGTCGTACAACATGGCAAAAATCTGGTAGCTCTCCCGTGAAACGATTCAGA
>JAUNBT010000443.1 GCA_030526985.1 Lachnospiraceae bacterium
GATTGAAGCAAAGAAAACCGGAAAAGGATGCCATGTTGATGTGGGAATGACGGATGTTGCAATGATTTCTTGTGCAGAGACGATTATGGATTATGGAATATATAATAATGCCAGCTCCCGTTTTGGAAATCATGATCGTTTTATAGCACCATATGGTATTTTTGAAGCCAGAGATGGTTGGGTTTCTATTATTGCAGATACAGAAGAAAGATGGAAATCTCTTGTTCGTGTACTTAATATTCCGTCATTGGCTGAAGATGAAAGATTTATAAATAATGTAGCTCGAATCAAAAATAAAGATGCCCTGGTGGAAAAAATAGAAGTAGTAACCCGGACGATGTTTCGAAAAGAAGTTGAAACAATCCTGTTAGGAGCAGGTGTTCCGGCTTCAGAGATGCTGCCTTTTATCGAAGCATATACATCGGATCATGCAAATCAGACAGAAGCACTTTCTTTTGCATGGCAGGACAAAATCGGATATACCCGATTTTACAATAATCCGATTCGATTTAATGACCAGATTTGTCCAATCCATAGAGGTTCCCCACTTTTAGGACAGGATTCCAGAGATATTTTGAGAGAAGTGGGATATTCAGAAGAGGAAATTCAAAAGCTTATTGACGCAGAAGTAGTAGGAGAGCATATGTTTTAAATGTCTTTGCTTAGAGAAATATATTATGAATCAGGTAGAAGGTGAGTTTATGCAGATACAGCGATTCGTTTTAGGAATGTTTTTGACAAATTGTTATGTGGTGTCAGGAAATTGTCCTGGAAAATGTATTGTAATAGATCCGGCAGATGATGCAGATAGAATCTTAGCTTATATGAATAATAAGAAAGTGATGCCAGAAGTAATTTTGTTGACACACGGTCATTATGACCATTTTCTTGCTGTGCCGGATTTGCAGAAAATATGGCCTTCACTGCCGGTTTATTGCCATCCGAAGGATTGTCCGGTTGCAAAAGAAGAATATGATTATGATATGGGAAGAACTTATCCGACGGTCTCAGCATTTCACAATGTAAAGTCGATTGTAGAACAGGATCGAATCAAGGAAGCCGGATTTGATATTTTAGTACTTGAAACTCCTGGTCATACAAAAGGTTCCGTTACTTTTCTTTTAGAAGATGCAATGTTTACCGGTGATACCTTATTTGCAGGGAGTATCGGGCGGACGGATTTTGCAGGTGGAGATGAAAGGCAGATGGCTGCGTCATTAAGAAGATTGGCAGGAATAACAAAAGATTATAATGTTTATCCCGGTCATGAAAGTATTACAACGTTAAAAAAAGAAAAGCAATATAACCCCTATTTAAAATTTTTATAAACACAGGAGGAAAGAAAGAATGGAAGAAAAAAAGGTTCTTACCGAGCTGAAGGACGGCGTCCTGATTGTAACAATTAACAGAAATGAAAGAAGAAATGCAATTGATCCGGAAACATCTGCTATGATGGAAGATATTTTGAACAAGGCAGAGAAGGATCCTAATGTAGGATGCATTATTGTAACAGGAGCCGGAGACAGAAGCTTCTGTGCTGGTGAAGATTTGAGTGCGTATGATGAAAATGGTACTTGTGAGACGATTATGGCTCATGGATTTGCCGGAATTACAGAACGTCTTTGTGAAAAACCGATTATCTGTGCAGCTAATGGTACAGCAGTAGCAGGTGGATTAGAAATAGCTTTATCTTGTGATATTATTGTTGCGGCAGAGCATGCACGTTTTGGACTTTCAGAAGTAAAAATCGGTTTTCTTGCAACAAGTGGTGGATTAATCCGTCTTCCAAAAGCTATTCCACCTAAGATTGCATCTGAAATGTGTTTAACAGGACAGTTGATTACAGCACAGAGAGCATATGAAGTAGGACTGATTAATCATGTAGTACCTGCGGATCAGGTGATGGATAAGGCAATGGAGCTTGCTAAGACGATTGCTGCCAATGCACCGATTTCATTAAAATTGACAAAAGAGATTTTCCATGTTGCAATGCAGTCATCTGAGGAAGATGCACAGCGTTTCTGTAATCGCTGCTGGGATTACATTGAAAAAACAG
>JAUNBT010000444.1 GCA_030526985.1 Lachnospiraceae bacterium
GAATCCCCCAAGTTCCCAGCAAAACAAAGCTAAGTGCAAGTAGAAAACCTGTTATATTCTTTCTTTCTGTCATAATATGATCCATTGTTTATCCCAATCGTCTTTCGATATCTTGCTAAAATCCATACAAAGGTTGTCTTGTTGAAACAGACATAAATTCTGATCCAAACGATAAATCAACTTATGCTTTCCCTCTCTGTAAATCCATTCCAAATTCTCGGTATCCATTGAATTTCCTTTTATAAAAGAAGTGCGAAGCATTCCTGATAAAAATTCAAATGTATCCTTCTCTTCCGATACTCGTATCCTACTCCATTCCGAATCCTTTCTCCACAACACTTCATGCACGATTCCATGCGTCATAAGAGAATAGCTCAAAGATGCCGCCAATGATAAATAATCATCCATACAACCCTCGGTCAATTCCTGTTCTGGAAAAAAGTCCAGAATCAACAGCAGATGTGCTCCTTTCGGTGCTCCATAATCCTTTACCATCAGCTCATCTTCCTTCGCAGTCATCTTCCAATGAATCCTCTGCAGAGCATCTCCCCCTCGGTACGGGCGAATTTGAAAGATTTCAGAAACATCATCCCCTGGACGATTTTCCTCGTATTCCGCTTCCTCAGTCTCCTGTATTCTTCCATCTAAAGAAAGGTCTAACTGCAATTGATAAATATCTGGAAAAATCTGAACATCTAAAAAAGAATCTGCACGCTTTTCTTTCCTGGAAAAAACACCCAGATAATCATAAATCCGCACTTCCTGCATGGTCCATAAATATCTTCCACAATGTAAACCCTCTCTGCTGCGTTCGATCCAGTTCTTCTTCTCCCCATCTGCAGTAATCCACATCGTTCCCTGTTGGCTGTTTCCGGTCATCGTCTCCTGTATCATAAGCTTTAGCCGAATTCTGGATATGGGGAAAATGCTTCTGTTTTCCACTGGAAACTTCACTTCATAGCTCTCCCCTTGAAACAAAATCTTCTCTTCTTTTTTTTTCGGTATTTGAATCTTCCTGCTGACGAAAGTAAGCCAGATTTCTAAAATAATAGGCAAAAGCAAGACAAACCACAGCAGAAATCTCATTACATCCAGATTATATAACAGTGTCAAATACAATACCGCTATTAATGCCAATACATATACAATTTTGTTCTTCATAGGCTCTTAGATGTTTTCTTTCCAGGAGACGGGGCTACTACAGATGAAATAATCTCTTCTAAAATATCCTCAGATGATTGATTGCTTACCCGAGCCTTCGCATTTAAGCGTAATCGATGTAATGCAACGACAGGAAGAGCTTGCTTCACTTCCTGTGGGAGTACATATTCCCGTTCATTCAAAAAAGCCAACGCTTTCGACATTTTACACAACGCAAGAGTTCCACGTGGACTGATTCCCAACTCGATCAAAGGGTGATTTCTAGTAGCTGCCGCCAGACGGACTATGTAATCATAAACGGCATCGTGAATAAACACTTTCTCCACATCTGCACGAATATTCAATAAATCCTGCTCATGTATTACTGTCTGCACCTGCTCAATGGGATCTTTTCTATGACGATCCTTCAAAAGCTGTACTTCCGCTTTGCGATCAGGATATCCCATACTGGTGCAAATCATAAAACGATCCATCTGGGATTCCGGCAAACGTTGTGTTCCATAAGACCCCACTGGGTTCTGCGTGGCAATTACAATAAATGGATCCGGAACGCTTCGAGTGATTCCATCCACGGTCACATTTCCCTCTTCCATTACTTCAAGCAGTGCAGCCTGCGTCTTTGGCGATGTTCGATTAATCTCGTCTGCCAGGAGAAAGTTACACATAACTGCACCTGGCTGATAGACAAACTGCCCCGTCGCTTTCTGATACATGGAAAACCCTGTAATATCTGCCGGCAACACATCCGGCGTAAACTGAATTCGATTTTGCTTTAAATTCATTGCTCGGGAAAATGCCAATGCCATCTCTGTCTTACCCACTCCCGGAACATCCTCTAATAATACATGACCGCCTGCCAAAATCGCTGCCATCACATTTTGTATGCAGTCCTCT
>JAUNBT010000445.1 GCA_030526985.1 Lachnospiraceae bacterium
GTAATTGGTGCTCCCATTCTCTCAGGACCATATTCAGGAAATCCCTGTACGTACTTTCCAGTCTTAAATGCTACATCTGCCAAAAGCAGGGCCGCCGTCTTTGCTCCCTGGCCGCCTCTGCCATGCCATCTGATTTCAATTCCATTTTTCATGGCTTCTTCTCTCCTGTCTCTTAGTTTGTTCCTATATTTTAGTATAAGGGAATGTTATTTTCCCTATGTATCGTGCACTTCACGAACGCTCCGGTTTTCTATTATAACAGTTTTCTTTGGATTGTAAAGAAAAATGGTGAATTTTTTTCATTTTAGACATGAAAGATTTTCATCTGTAAAGTTTAGGAAATGAAAAATTCCGAATTGTTGAAAAAATTATTAAAATTAATATGGTCTTGTAAAGAATATTATACTTGGAAAAGAATGTTCATTGTAAAAAAACAGATGCAACAACTATGTATTGCACCTGCTCCTCTTACAATATTTTATATTTTTTAATGTTACTGATTCAAAAGAATGGTAAAGCAGGCACTAGCTCCTGTCTTTGTGTTTTTGAGAGTAATTTGAAATGATGTCCAAGAATTCTTTTTGATTGTATATGTCTTTCCGGTTTTTATGCTCTGTATTTTCGATTTTCCGGTACTTGTATCATAAGTACTGAAATAACTGCCATTCTTGTCGAGCTTCCAGTTCTTTTTTAATTTGTACTTTAATTTCAGCTTTGTCTTACCTGTTTTTGTGCTGATAACAGAAAGATCTTTTTTTACTTTTGAAGCATAATTTTTATCTGCTATTTTTAATGTGCTGAAAGGATTTTCAAATTTAACTACTTTTATCGTTCCTGTCTGTTTTACTTCCTTATTTGTTTTTTCATCGGTAGCAGTCCATGTGATTTTGGTGGTCCCTGCTTTTTTCGGATAGACTATGATTTCTTCGTTCAGACCGCCTTTTTCTATAGTGGCAACAGATTTTTTGGAAGAAGTCACTTTTATGTTTTTATAAGAGCCATTACTTACATCTACAAGATCAAATGCTACTCCATATCCCTTGTTATCCTTTGTCAATGTGACTGTTTCCTTGAATTTGTTTGTTACACCAAATCCACCGCCGGCTTTCACCTCTGTTCCAGTAAATCCAATTGCTTCAATCATTGCAAAAGCAAATGCAGCGAATGCTTTTCTTAGATTGTTTTTCATTCTTTTTCTCCTTTGATTTTTGTATTTGTAACTGTTTGGAGCTTGTTTCTAAACAGTTGCTCTAATACATTATTATAACAGGAAAAAGGAAAATATCAATATCTGCTCTTAAACTGCACTGGTAACCCCACTGCATCTCCAACCGCGACACCATATACGGCATCTTTTAAAATTCTCATGTTACCCACCTTCCTATCGTCTGCTTCTTCTCTGGTAATCTTTTCTAATCGGTGCAAGACAATCCTCTTCATCAAGCACTTTTGTCATCATTTCTGGACTTTCACAACTTCTCATTCTGCTTACAGTTTTATTTAACACCTGATAATTCAGTTCTGTTCCCATGCTGTCACATTTGTAATTAACGGCCCTATTAGCCTTTATCCCAAATCGCTCTGCTTCTTTTATGGCATCTATATTAGCTCCAAGGAACAAAAACTCCCATCCATATCTGTCTTTCTGACGTTTTACCATCGTTTTCACTTTATCGTAGGTGTATTTCCTGCTGGAATTTTCCATTCCATCCGTTGTGATAATAAAAATTGTCTTTTCTGGTCTGTCTTCTTCTCTGGCATATCTGTGAACATTACCGATATGATGAATTGCACCACCAACTGCATCTAAAAGTGCGGTGCACCCTCTGACATAATATTGTTTGTCATTCATAGGCTCGATTTTTCTTAGATCCACTCTATCATGAAGTACCTCGGACTCATCATCAAACAGAATCGTTGATATAAGTGCCTCCCCATCTTCCTTTTTCTGCTTGTTAATCATTGAATTAAATCCACCTATTGTATCTGCTTCTAATCCACTCATGGAACCGCTTCTGTCCAAAATAAATACTACTTCTGTTAATCCTT
>JAUNBT010000446.1:0-501 GCA_030526985.1 Lachnospiraceae bacterium
CATAATGCCTTCAACAATAGGCTTATTAACGACTTCATATGTTCTTCTATCAATTAAGCATGAACCGCCAGGTCCTTGTGCGCCTATATCCCAATATACTGGTATTGCTTCGTATTTCTTACATGTCTCACATAATGTCTTGCTGAAGTAAGCACGATAAATATTATTGGTTGGATCTTGATTACTCTTATCTGTTGCACAATATTCCCCAATAACAACAGGATATCCTTTTGTGACAAATGCGTTATACATTTGAGCAAGCTGTGAATCCATATAATCTTCTTGGCCCCAGCTTGATTTTCGCCAAGAATCAGCTGCAATAGAACCCCATTGTGTAATAGCACTGAAATTATCTAATGTAAATTCATAAGGTGAATAATAATGTGCAGAAATCATAATTCTTTGCTCATCACTTGCAATGTCAGCATCTCTATAAGTATCTGTTGGCAATTCAAAACCGTAATTTAACGTTGTATTATCAATGTTTGTATTCCATCCTGG
>JAUNBT010000446.1:511-2047 GCA_030526985.1 Lachnospiraceae bacterium
AATAGCCACCTTTCATCATTGTTTCCGCCAGACTGTCTGATGGTATCTACAAAAACTTGATTATAGGCATTTAAATTTTTATAAAGTGAAGTATCTGGATTGCCATAATTGCCATCAAATACTTCATTCATTGACTCAAAGATAATATGTTCATCATAGTCTTTGAACATCTCAGCATATTGTTGCCATACCTTTTGATACTTGTCTTTAATAGCTTCCTGATTGCTGTCTGTAATCAAAAGCCATGCCCCATTAATCGTATGATAGCCATCACCATGTACGCCATCAATGATGACATATAAGCCTTGATTATAAGCATAATCAACGACTTCTTTTATTCTGTTCATTCTTTCTGTATTAATCTTATACTTTGGTGCAGGTCCAATGGCATTTAATAAAGTGATTGGAATTCTAACCGTATTAAAGCCTGCATCTTTGACTCCTTTGAAAAGTTCTGGTGTAACTCTAGGATTTCCCCACATTTCTTCGTTAGGCCCAGCTTCATTAAAAGCTTCCATGGTGTTACCTAAGTTCCAGCCTGCGCCCATTGCTTCTACAATCTGATCTTGATTAAGCTGATCAAAACTGCTTAAGTCATTAGAAGCTGCGACTACCGGCACACCTGTAAAAGTGAGCATAACTGTTGAAAACATTAGCGCTTGAAGTCCTGTCTTAAATGATTTAATCTTTGACATCTCAACATCTCCCCTTTCATCTGATACATGTGATATCACATTTTTGTATATTGTAGGCAAGCTTTATTGCTTTTCCCTACATGTTGGATAATACTTATTATAAATAAAGGATTTGCTAATTTCCTTGACTATCAGGACGAAATTTAGCACAAAAAAGACATAGGAGATGTTACTATGTTTCAAATGAAATTAGATTTTTTTACAACCGATGAAACCTTCCCTTTTTGCATTCAATATGGCACCCACGAAGAAGACTTATATCTCCATAGTCATGAGAATTTCTTAGAACTTGTCATTGTATTAAATGGAAGTGCGCTTCATACCGTCAATGATGAGGAATTCTATATTTCAAAGGGCGATGTGTTTGTCATGGGTGCAGACACCTTCCATGGCTATCACAATACCAAGGACTTTCACATTTGCAATCTAATGTTTCAACCTGACTTCTTCTTTGAAGGGAATTGTGACATAAAAAAAGCACCTGGATTTCAAGGGCTTTTTGTCATCGAGCCTATTTTATCCCAAAAGGGCAGCTTTCAAAATAGACTCAAATTAGATGTTTATAATTATGAAATCGTACGCCAAATGATTGATATGATGATTGAAGAATATAACAAACACACTTTAGGGTTTAAAACCTTTTTAAAAGGATCTTTTTATACCCTTGCCGTCATGCTTTCACGCCTATATTCTGCATCAGACTGCCTCAACAACAACGATATCATCGGCATGGCAAAATCAATCGCCTACATAGAAAATCACTTTATGGAAGATTTAACCCTCAGTGAACTAGCTGAAATTGCAGGCTTTTCTCCAAGGCACTTTTCCAGAAGGTTGTATG
>JAUNBT010000092.1 GCA_030526985.1 Lachnospiraceae bacterium
GATGACTACCGCATCGATTATCTTGAAAAACATCTGTGTCAGGTGTGGGAAGCAATCGAAGATGGGGTGAAAGTAATCGGGTATACCAGCTGGGGCCCCATTGATATTGTTGCAAATACATCGGCGAGTATCGCAAAGCGCTATGGTTTCATCTATGTGGATCGAAACGACAACGAAACGGGAACTCTTTCCCGCTACAAAAAAGACAGTTTTTACTGGTACAAAAAAGTGATAGAAACGAATGGGGAAAGCTTAGGATAAACATAAGCTTCACGATATGTTCGCGGGGATTGGGATATTTAAGGAATAATATAGGTTATGAGATTGTAGATATAGTAAAAAGACATTGAAATTTTCATGTTTCAATGTCTTTTTTGTTACCTAAATTTTCACTTCCACAAATGGATTTAAGAGTTTTAAACTGTTTTTTTATGATAAACAACAAAAAATGATAAAAAACTTTCGATAAACACTGAAAAACGCTTGCAAACAATTAAAAACAATGATAAAATTCAATTATTAAAGATGAAACAAACAATATGCAAAAAGGATTGTGAATCCGGAAAGGAGTACTATGGACTATATTCTTGGAATAGACATCGGTACAACAGCGATTAAGGCTGCAATGATTGGGGCAGATGGTAAAATCTATGGGAGCCAGACCAGTGAATATCCTCTGTCAACACTTCCTACAGGCGAGGTGGAAGCGGAATTGAAGCTGTACGAGGATGCTTTTGCGGCATCCGTGAAGGGAGTGATTCAAAAGTCTGGTGTGGATGTGAAGGAAATCAAATGTATAGGATTTTCCTCAACGGCGGAGACCTGTGTATTTTTGGATGAGGAGAATCGTCCTCTCTGCAAGGTCATCGCATGGATGGACACCAGAGCAACGAAGGAGGCAGAATACCTGTCTGCACATTTTAGCAGGGAGGATGCCATCAGTAAAATCGGATTTGACGGAATTTATGCGATTCATCCGGTCAGTAAGATTTTGGCGGTGAAGAATAAGACACCAGAGATATTTGAAAAGACAAGGATGTTTGCACAGATTAAGGATTATTTTATCTTTAAATTGACTGGCAAGTATTATACAGATCATTCCACAGCCAGCGACCATGGATTCTTTGATATCACGAATCGCTGTTATTGGAAAGAAATGCTGGATTTTGTCGGCATGAAAGAGGAGTACTTACCGGAATTGACTGCACCGGGAACGGAGTTGGGTGTTATTACAAAAGAGGCTGCTAAGTTCTATGGGTTGGATCCTGACACAAAAATCAATGTTGGCGCCTTTGATCAGGGATGTGGAGCGGTTGGTGCCGGGAATATTAAAGCAGGTATTGCTTCAGAGAGTACAGGTTCTGCTTTGGTGACAGTGGCAACAATCGACCAGATGAATGAAGAGTCGGATGGTTCTGTACCGACACTTTGCAGCGGAATTCCAGGGAAATATATGTATCAGCCATATTGTACAGGTTCTATTATTGTAAAATGGTTCCGTGATGTGTTCTGTCAGGTGGAAAAGGATGTGGAGGCAAAGGGTGGAGCGAATGCCTATACCCAGATGGATTCTTTAGTTATGGCTACCCCTGCGGGAGCAGATGGGCTGATTATGTTACCTTATTTTCAAGGATCCGGGATTCCGGAATTGAATGAGAATGCCAATGGCGTGTATTATGGAATTCATGCGGGACATGAGCGGGGACATTTTATTCGTGCCATCATGGAAGGAATTGCGATTGCATTAAAGCGGATGTTGGAATGTGAAGCCAAACTGGGTGCAACGGCTACAGAAATTCGTTCTTTGGGCGGAGGATCCAAGTCAAAAGCATGGTGTCAGATTAAGGCAGATATACTGGGAATCCCAGTCAAGGTAGTGGAGAACAGTGAGAGTACACCGTGTATGGGTTGTGCCATTTTGGCAGGTGTGGCGAATGGAATCTGGCCATCGGTGGAGTATGCTGCAGATAAGTTTGTAGCAATCAAGGAAACCTATCTACCAAATCCGGAGAACGCAGAGGTTTATGAATCGCTGTATAAGAAATATGTAGAAATCACAAAGGCCTTGGATCCGACATTTCGATAAAGATGATATTTAAAAAAGAAAAGAAAAAGGAATTAGAAAATTATGTTTTGGCAGCGCTGGGGAGTCTGATTTATGCTGTGGCAATGAATCAGATTATTGTTCCGCTTAATTTATACAGTGGTGGCTTTTTTGGAATCGTACAATTGATACGAACCGGGGTGGGAATGTATATATCCATCCCGGAATCCCTGAATCTGACCGGAGTGATTTATTATGCTATGAATGTGCCGTTGTTTGTGATGGCATGGAAAATTATCGGCAGAGAATTTTTGTTCAAGACAATTCTTACCTGTGGAATTCAGGCCTTTTTTCTTACTTTAATTCCGATTGCGGCAGAACCTTTGACGGAAGATCCGTTGACCAGTTGTATTATAGCAGGAATTGTCAGTGGTGTAGGATGTGGTGTAGTTTTGCAAAGCGGTTGTTCCAGTGGGGGACAGGATATCGTTGGTATCTGCTGTGCAAAGAGATATCCTCAGTTCAGTGTGGGAAAAGTAGCGATTCTTATGAATATAATTGTGTTCGGAGCATGTGCGGTTCTCTTTGATTTAGAGATAGTGATTTATTCCATGATTTATACAACGATCATGTCCCTGTGTGTGGATCGGCTACATACGCAGAATATTAATACCATGGTCTTGATTTTTACGAAGAATCCAAATGTGGCATCAACGATCACTTGTCAGATGCGAAGAGGTGTAACGGCGTGGAACGGGAAAGGTGTGTATACGGATGAGAAGGCAGAGGTTCTTTGTGTAGTAGTGTCAAAGCACGAGGTGGCACAACTGAAACAAATTGTACAGGAACTGGATAAGCACGCCTTTTTAGTCCTTTCAGAGGGTACAAAAGTGATTGGAAATTTTGAAAAAAGGCTGAATGAGTAAGAAAAGCCATATTCTTTTGCATCATTAAGTGCAAAAGTAATATGGCTTTTTTTGTTTGCTTAATTGGTTTTTCCCAGAATCACTTCAATTCCCTTGCTTTCTAGAGCAGTGATATATTCCGATTCTAAAGTGTAATCAGAGATAACATGTCCAATCTCTTCTAATTCTACCAGCTTATTGATATAAGGCCGAACATGAAATTTGCTGGAATCCGCAAGAATATAGCGCTCGCGGCCGATGCGGCATACGGCAGCTTCTGTACGTGGATCAAAATCTACAGAGGTCAGTCCATATTTTGCGTGAATAGAGTCGGTACCACAGTAAGACTTATCTACAACGCTTAAGTCATTGAAAAAGTTCTCAGCATTGAGACCACGGCAGGCGCTGTTGCGATGCATGATCCACCCGCCGCATACATAGAGAGTAATCTGCTCGTCACCGCTTAGTTCGTATGCAATCGGGATAGAGTCAGTGACAACGGTCAGTTCCTGTTTGTCATGAAGCATTGTTGCCAATAAAAAGGTGGTAGTTCCACTGCCAAGGGCGATAAAATCTCCATTTTGTACTGTATCGGCAGCGGCAGAGGCGATCATCAGCTTCTTTTCCTGATTCTCAATATTGTGAAAATCCCGTTGGTAAGCAGGCACAGTCTGGTTGATAGCAACGGCACCTCCATGGGTTCGTTGCAGCAGACCTTTGTCATCCATTTTCTGTAGCAAAAGCCGTGCAGTGGAAGGGGACACGCCTAATTGATCAATCACTTCCGATACACGAATCTTCCCTTGGTTTTTTAAAAAATCTAAAATAATCTGTTCCCGCTCTTCTGGAAAGAGCGTGGTAGTTGTTTTTGCCATATATTCTCACTCCGTTCGTTTTAATATCCTGTTTTGGCTAAGACTTTTGACAATGAAGTCTTATATTTATTATAAATCAATAATGACGATAAAACAAGCGAAACAGCCGGATTGTTCGCAGAAAAAATGTGTAAAAGAATAAGAAAAACAAAAAACACTGAAAAACAATCGTTGAAAACACAAAAACAAGTTATTATACACAAAAACGATGACAATTAATTGTTAAAAACGCTGAAAAAGGTTGAAAACAACAAAAAACGATTGTAATTAATGATTAAAACGATTATAATGAGCTCATAAAACAAAGGAAGGAGCGATATTATGCAACCAGAAATCATCATTATGTTAACAAACAATGATATCACAGTATCAGATGCCGAAAAGGTATTTGAGGATTGCAAAGATCTGCCGGCCCAAAAGTGGGGATTCAAAGATGTAGGTCTAGAGAAAGACAAAATGACAGCCCTTGCAAAGAAAATGAAAGATGCGGGGAAAGAGACTTACATTGAAGTGGTTACCTACACGGAGGAAGGATGCTTAGAAGGTGCAAAGTTGGCCTATGAGTGTGGATTTGACTATCTGACAGGAACCCTGCCTTTTGATTCAGTTCTTGCCTATGCGAAGGAACACAATCTAAAGTACTATCCATTTGCAGGAGATGTGGGAGGAAGCCCGGTAGAATTGAAGGGATCAATCGCATCGATTGTGGAATCAGCAAAGAAGGCGATCGAAGGAGGAGCAGATGGTGTAGATCTTACCGCATATCGCTACGCAGACGGAGATCCTATTGAACTGATACAGGCAGTGCAGGAGGCAGTAGGAGCAGACAAGGTCTGCATCGCAGGAAGCATCGGGAACCCAGCGAGAATGGACAAGATGAAAGAAATCGGTGTGGCAGAGTATACGATGGGAAGTGCATTGTTTAACGGGAATTTTGTAAAGGATGGAACTTTTCGCGAGAATCTGCAATACGTATTGGATTATTTGAAGGCAGAATAGTAATCTGCACTGACAAAGGTTGAAAGCAACAGTAAATGGATTCAATTAATAATAAAGGAGAATAGAACGATGAAAAAAGAAGATATGAGCAAGTTTACCCATGTATTTCCAGCTATGGTTACTCCAATGAACGACGATGGAAGCTTCAATTATGAAGTGGCAAAGAAGCACATCG
Organism: Lachnospiraceae bacterium; assembly: GCA_030526985.1. Classification (GTDB taxonomy): domain Bacteria; phylum Bacillota; class Clostridia; order Lachnospirales; family Lachnospiraceae; genus SIG292. Next base: position 4,999 of record JAUNBT010000092.1, read on the forward strand.
ACTGGATGATTGAAAACGGAATCGGTGGAATCGGTGTTCTGATGGCAGCCGGAGAATATCAGAGTATGTCTTTAGAGGAGCATAAAGCATATGTAAATGAAATCGTACCTTATGTAAAAGCGAAGGGAGCATCTGTAATTATCGGAGCGTCCAGAGAGCGTGTGGAAGATGTAGTGGAATTAATGGAAAATGCACGGGAAGCAGGTGCAGATGCGGCTATGGTTCTTCCTTCCTTCTATTATGGACAGTCTCAGAGCGAGATTATTGACCACTATACATATATCAATGATCACTCCGGACTGGACATTATGATTTATAACAATCCAAATGTGACATCTGGTATCACAACAGAGACAATCAAGGAATTATATAAGCTGGAACATGTAAGAATCGTAAAAGATGCATCCATGGAGATTGATATTATGACAGACTTCATTTTTGAGGCAGATAAGACAGAGGATGTGGGTGTGCTTTGCGGATGTGATTATCTGCTGTATCAGGCATATGCAACAGGTGCAATCGGATGGATTAGTATGACAGCTAATATTTTACCAAAATTGTCCGCACAGTTCCATAATGCGATGATCGTAGAGAAAGATTACAAGAAAGGTCTTGAGTTATATAAGAAACTGTATCCAGTTGTTAATATGACAGAGCGTTTCCCAAAACCAACTCAGGCAGTGAAATATATTCTTCAGGAAGTATACGGATTTGAAGAGGGTATCTGCCGTCGTCCACGTCGTGGCCTGACAGAAGAAGAGAAAAAATTGGTGTTGGAATGGAGTGATATCAGAGCGTTATCTCAAGAGTAAAAGGAGGAGTTTCTTGTGAAGCAAACAGAATATTTGATTATCGGTGCGGGAATTGTAGGTTGTAGTGCTGCCTACTTTCTCGCAAAAGAGAAGAAAGAAGTAATGATTGTTGACAGAACTTATCCATGTAATGAGGCATCAGGGGTAAATGCAGGCGGGTTGGAGCTTCTCCAACAGCCTCCCCGTTCTCTTCCTCTGCACAAATTGTCTGCAGAGTTGTGGAGACAATTCCAGTATGAGGAAGGAATTGATGTGGGATACCAACGGACAGGCGGATTGTTCTGCGTATTAAGGGAAGAAGATTTGCATCTTTTGGATGAGCAGGAAGAACGTTTCGCGTTAAATGGATTGCCAGTTCAAAGACTTACGAAGGAACAGGTGAATGAGAAAGTTCCATATATCTGTGACAATGTGATCGCTGCCAACTTCAGTCCAACTTCCGGTTATTCCAATCCGTTGAAAGCCGGTGTTAACATCCTAAACGCAGCAAAGAAGCTCGGGGTAGAGTTCATGGATCATCAAATCATTACTAAGATTGAGCCAGCCCAGGATGGGGACGGTTATATTGCCTGTTCAGAAAATGAGACATTTCATGCAAAGAAGGTATTGGTTACTAGTGGAATCCGTTCTCCAAGACTTTTAGATCCGTTAGGCGTTCACATTGAACTGGAAGAGAAGCATAATATGATTACAGTAACGGAAAAAGCTCCGCACTTTATCGATTACACAATCACAACCCCAACCATGACGATGAAGCAGACGGCAGAAGGTTCCTTCCTAATTGGAGGTGGACGTGAAGGTTATGGAGATCTGGCTACCAGCGACAGAAAGGATGTATCCATCAACGGATTATGCTTTAATGTAAGAGAAGCACAGGACATTATTCCTTCCATCAGTAAGTTGAATATCCTGAGAAGCTGGTCCGGATTCGAAGGGTTTACTCCGGAACGTTTGCCATACATTGGAGAAGCCGAGAAGTATCCGGGTGTTTATTATGCGGTGACTGGATTTTGTGGTTATGCGATCGGACCTGCTGCTGCAGCACATCTGATCAAATGTATCAAAGGTGAAGAGTACTTCAAAGTCCATGGAGACGAAACGAATTAGTTGGGAGGATGGAAAATGTCCAGAATAGAAAATCATATTATACTGGGTGATCTGGAAAAAGGAAAAGAAGTGGAGATCACAGTAGATGGGAAAAAGATTTCTGCACAGGAAGGAGAACCGATTCTGTCTGCGTTGTTGGCGGCAGGAATCAAGGTTCAGAATATCAGTGCGAAAAAGCATGAACCAAGAGGATATTTCTGCGGGATTGGACGATGCACGAACTGTGTTATGACAGTGAACGGTGATCCAAATGTGCGGACATGCATTACACCCGTAGAGGCTGGAATGGTTGTAGAAACACAGGATGGTCTTGGAAAATGGGAGGAATCAAAATGAAAGATATAATTGATATACTGATCATTGGTGCAGGACCGGCAGGACTTTCTGCTGCAATCGAAGCGGCAAAATGTGGTGCCGACGTGCTGGTGGTCGATGAAAACAGTAAGCCGGGTGGACAGCTTTTTAAGCAGATACATAAGTTCTTTGGTTCCAGAAGACATAAAGCCGGTGTCAGAGGAGTGGATATAGGTAACGAACTTCTAAAAGAGGTGCAAGAGCTGGGTGTTGAGGTTTTATTGGATACAGTAGCTTACGGAATCTATCCAAATGATGAAGGTGTTGCGTTAGCTGTAAAGGGTGAGACCGGAGTCATTGTGCATCCGAAAAAGGTGATTATGGCTACAGGAGCATCCGAGAATCCGTTGGCATTTCCGGGTTGGACATTACCTGGTGTAGTAGGAGCGGGTGCAATTCAGACAATGATCAATGTACATCGTGTTCCGGTAGGAAAGAAAGTGTTGATGATTGGTTCTGGAAATGTAGGATTGATTGTGACCTATCAATTGCTCCAGTCCGGCACTGATGTAGCAGGAATCGTAGAGGCGGCTCCAACTGTTGGAGGATATGGTGTACATTCTGCCAAAGTGCGAAGAGCAGGAGTTCCAATGTATACAGGTTATACAGTAATAGAGGCAGTACCGAATGAAGATCTGAGTGGTGTGACAGGAGCGGTGATTGCAAAAGTAGATGAAAGATTCCAACCTATCGCCGGAACCGAACAGTTTATTGAATGTGATACTATAGGAATTGCAGTAGGTCTGACCCCGGATATTGGTTTACCGTCTATGGCTGGAGTTACCTTTGTGAATGCAGGAAGACTGGGATCTCAGGTTCCGATGCATAACCGGGATATGATGACAACTAAAGAAGGAATCTATGTAGCAGGAGATTCTTCCGGTGTTGAGGAGGCTTCCTCCGCAATTGAAGAAGGTAAGCTCGCCGGAATCGCAGCTGCAGAAGCATTGGGAAAAATCGATGCACAGACAGCAAAAGAAGCAAAGGAAAATGTATGGAATTCTCTGAATCAGCTTCGTACAGGTCCATTTGGATCAGGAAGAGCAGATGCCAAGGAAGAAATCATCAAGCAGATGGAAGAGTGGGAGGTGAACCAGAATGCTTGCTAAGAACGGTTATTTAGATTTGGAAGAAGTCCTGGATATACCAGGTTTTCCCGGAAAAGAGACTTTAGATCGGAAGAAATGTGTTGTAATCGAATGCCAGCAGAACATTCCATGTAATCCATGTGAAGCAGCTTGCCCTCATCATGCAATTACGGTGGGAGAGCCAATTACCAATCTTCCGGTGATCGACAAAGAAAAATGTGTAGGATGTGGATTGTGTGTTGCAAAATGCCCTGGTCAGGCGATTTTCCTTGTGGATCAAAGCGCAGAAGATTATGATACGGTGACTTTACCATATGAGTATTATCCACTTCCAGAAAAGGACCAGGAAGTGTATGGACTTAGCAGAGCAGGTGTTTTATTGACAAAAGCTACGGTTCTTCGTGTTATAATGACAAAAGCGAATGACAGAACGGCAGTGGTAGAGGTGAAGGTTCCGAAAGGATACGGAATGGAAGTACGTAACATCTCTACGGATGGAAGAAGAATAGCATCCTCAGATGAGCCGGAGATGGCTTCAAAAGAGCTGCTTGCAGAAATTGATGAGAATCAGATGTATGTCTGCCGTTGTGAGGAAATTACAAAAGAAGAAGTAATTGAAGCAGTCAGAAATGGTGCCACCAGTGTGAATGAGGTGAAACGACTTCTGAGAGCAGGTATGGGATTGTGTCAGGGAAGAAACTGCGCAAAGACAATTGAGCGGATTATTGCACAGGAGTTGAAGGTGTCTCCTGCCAATGTTCCACAGGCAACGAAAAGAGGACCGGTACGACCGATAAAATTGACGAACTATACATCACTGGAAATTGAAGCGGATGAAGATTTCTTTGAGCATGACTGGTAATGTGTGAGGATTGAAGTCTGCCTCAGTACATTATTTTAATGAAGCAGACTTCGATTAAACAGAAAGGCGGGGTTTATGAGTAGTGTTAGTGATTTATTTGTGACGTTAAATAATTTGGTATGGTCAAATCCAATCATCTTCCTGATTCTGGGATCGGCAGTATATTTTACGATTCGGTTGGAGGGAGTTCAGGTAAGAAATATCCCACATCAGATTCATCTGTTATTTAGTTCTAGTGGATCTGATACTGGTATCTCACCTTTTGCAACATTTTGTACAGTAATTGGTTATCGTGTAGGGACAGCGAACGTGGCAGGAGTTGCGGTAGCGGTCTGGAGTGGTGGGCCGGGTGCAATCTTCTGGATGTTGGTCACTTCGATTTTGGATACAGCCATATCCTATGCAGAGTGTGCGCTGGGACAGGTATATAAGATTAAGCAGGACGGCGAATACCGTGGCGGTGCATACTATTATATTCAAAGAGGACTGGGCAACAAACCAATTGCGTTGGTGTATGCAGGATTGACATTAATCTGTGTACCAATCCTGACAGTGGCACCACATGCATTTTCTATTACAAGTGGATTCAAAAACAGTCTTGGAGTTTCCCAATATATCACAGGCGCAATCGCAGCAGTACTGCTATTTATCGTTGTTTCCGGTGGAATCCGAAGAATCGCAAAGACAGCGGAGATGGTAGTACCATTTATGACTATTGGTTTTGTATTGCTTACGATTGTGGTGCTGGTGCTTAATTTCCATGCACTTCCTGCAGCACTTGCTACGATTGTATCTAGTGCATTTGGAAAGGACGCAATGTTTGGTGGTTTACTGGGAACGGCAGTTCTCTGGGGTGTGAAGCGTAGTGTAAATTCTTCTGGCGCCGGCATGGGAGAAGCTGTACCTGCAGCATCGGCAACGGAATGTAAGCATCCTGGTGTGCAGGGTCTGGTAAATTCCTTTAGTGTATACATTGATTTGTTTGTATGCCTGTGTACAGGACTGATTATTATTGTAACAGATTGTTATAATGTTTTAGGTACCAGTGGACAGGTTCTCTATGTAGGACAGGGATCGGCAGTGATGGCACAGCAGGCAGCAGAAGATTCTGCTGGAATTGTCTGGGCACAGGAAGCACTCAACACTATTTTTCCCGGTGGACTGGGTGCAACAATATTGGCATTCTTCCTGTTTTTCTTTGCATTTACTACACTCTTGAATTACTATTATCAGGGAGAGACAGCGATTGCGTATCTTCTATATAATAAGACACAGAAGACAAGACGTGCAGTAATCTGGGGACTACGGGTCGCTATGCCGTTGGTATTTTACTACTTCGCAATCCAGAAATCTTCTACCAGTTTTGCATCCGGCGAACTGGGAGTGGGACTGATGGTGTGGTTTAATGTCATTATCCTTTTACTGATGTCACCGGTGATTGTGAAAGTATATAAAGATTATAAAGAACAGAAAAAGGCAGGACAGGAGCCTATTTTTAATCCTGAGAAACTGGGAATCAAAAATGCAGATATCTGGATGGAAATCAATGCAGAAGCAATTGCCAAACAGAAGGAAAAGGATGATTCCAAATAGATGAATATAAAAATGCAAAAAGAGCCATAGCAATATGGCTCTTTTTGTGAGATAATAAAATAAAAAATTGACTTATGTGAAAAGAGAGAAATAGGTGAATCATGGAATTCTTTACAAAACGACTGGTTCTGCGTCCGTGGATTGAGTCAGATGCAGAAAGCTTATATCAATATGCAAAAAATCCTAATGTTGGGCCGATTGCCGGGTGGCCTGTTCATACGAGTATAGAGAACAGCAGGGATATAATAAGAAATGTATTGGCTGTTTCGGAAACATATGCTGTATGTCTAAAAGAAGATAACATCGCCATCGGGAGCATCGGATTGATAATCGGTAACGCAAGCAATATTGTTTTGCCGGATAACGAGGGAGAACTCGGATACTGGATTGGCGAGCCATTCTGGGGACAGGGACTGATCCCCGAAGCGTGTGAGGTGCTTATCCGACACGCATTTGAGGATTTGAAGCTTGAATGTCTGTGGTGTGGGTATTTTGATGGAAATGAAAAGTCCAAACGTGTGCAGGAAAAGTGTGGTTTTCTATATCATCATACGAATAAGGATATTCGTTGGGCTTTAATGGACGACATTCGTACAGAGCATATAACCTGTCTTACCAAGGAATGCTGGAGAAGAAAAAATGCGTAAACAGATTCCCAACATTTTGACCAGCATCCGAATTCTATGCAGCATATTGCTGTTGATCTGTCAGCCTTTTTCAAGTACCTTTACTTGGTTGTATATTTTTGCAGGGATATCCGATATGTTGGATGGGTTTACTGCAAGGCATTTTCACGCAGTCAGTTCTTTTGGTGAGAAATATGACAGTTTGGCAGATGTTTTATTTATAGGTGTATGTCTGTTGAAATTACTGCCTGCCATTCATTTGCCGCTATGGGGCATTCTGTGGATTGCCCTCATTGCTGCAATAAAAGCATTCAATTTATGGTTTTCCCATGCGTATCACAGAAACAAGCTGTTTTTACATACTATTGCAAATAAAATTACAGGTGCC
>JAUNBT010000447.1 GCA_030526985.1 Lachnospiraceae bacterium
TATTCTTCCTTAAGACCCCTTTCTTCATAAACTGCGGCATAAATTACTCCCGATCTTTGTGCTGTCTCTTCAAATCTTCTACCTATTTTTATGTTAATATTGTACAGTAGGCACATATCGATACTTGCAATATATGTACACCTTTATCATTTACTGCTCATTAAATATATCCAGAATGAAATACGGATACTCCAATACATTTGATCTGATACAGGTCAATAGTGTTTTAGTATTACAAAAATACAACCAAACAATACACCTTTCCTTGTGGATTCGTTTCAAAACTTTGTTTTGATATGTTATAAAAATACTACTAGTCCACTTATCTGTATTGCCCTTTGCATCAACAATGTAATATGTATCAATATTTTCGCACAAAGGCATTTCATCAAGTATATCGCAAAGCAATGCTTGTGGATTAGCAGTGAATTTTAATATATGTCCTGTATCACATTCAAGAAAAAGAGATAATATGTTATATTTGAATGATATTATTCTTTTACCCAAAACCTCTTCAAATTCGGTGTTTTTATCTGCAAGTTTCTTTCCCGCAGTTATTGCTTTATCTGAAGTGGAGTATTCATTATAAAAAATAGGCGTAATAGTTCTATTTGTTCTGTGATAAATAGTATTGTTAGTCATATTCTTGTCCTGTTGAGACATGCCCACCTCCATACATTTTTGTCTTATGATTATAAAAAACAGTATGTTTAACATTATTTGAATCACGATAATACCTTGTTTCTTTATATCCAGCTGCGTATATTTCGGGAGTGTGTGTTCTACCTTTTCCTACTAGTCGTGCTTCTCCTTCGAGATCGCCAATTGCATCGGCAGGATTATCAAATTCTTCCTCAAAAAGTTCACATTTTGTATTATGCGCAAGTAAATTGAGTTGGCCAACATGATAAACATGATCTTCTTCTACCGTCATGTTATAGACACGTTCGGTCGTACCAAGCAATTTACAGCATAGAACTGTTATTACTCCTGTCCCAAGTCCCTGTAAGCGTTCTCCCTGTCTGGAATCTTGGATGTGAATCCATTCTTGACGGTCAAGACTGTAAAAACGATGCGCTCCCGTGGGGTTGATCGTTTCCTGTTGACCATTGTGATCCTGATAAGTCAGCTCACACACGCCACGACTGAGATGATTGACCGTGGTCAAAACTACTCTGCCTGGACCTGCTCGTATTTCAGGGCATGGTGATATCGCTGTTATTTTTACCAGCATACCCTTATCCAGTCCCATCTCTTCAACATCCAATGGAATTGGAATCAGGCTTCCAATCTGAGCGTTATTCAGAGACATGTAATCGGGAGGAACAAGTGTTTCGACATTGATCGTATCTTTTGTTCCGTCATACCATGTCTCTTCTGCATACAGTGTCAGCTTTTTCCACGTTAGCGGGTCAACTGAAGTAGGCTTTTCTGATTTATCCTCCGATACAACAACTCTTTCTCCGACTTGAATATCGGCAATTCGAGTATGCTTATATCTTGACAATGAAGTCTGTTCATCATTCTTTGATTGTGAAGATGCGGAAACGACTGGCGATTTTGGAATATATGTATTCCAAAGCCATGCTCCCGTAAAGCATAACATTGTTACGATAAGTACTCTTATCGCCCTTAATATCGTGAGTTTTGGGAATGTTGTTTTGTTCATTGTGATTCTCTCCAAGAGTTGCGTTATTCATTTTTATTTTGGATATTCCAACTGATCCCATTCTCCCTCCATACCACAATCCCATCCATAATTAATCCATTTGTTACTTGCAATCTCATAATCATAAAAAATATAATCCATTTGGCAAACATGTCCATAACGGTCTGTATCGCAATACACTCTATTATTTTCATAATAAACAAACATAAATATGTTCATCGAGAGGTAATCTCCCTTGTCAGGATCGTTGTTCGAATCTATGCTACATTTTCCATAATATACGAAAGGGCACCATACTTTTTCATTGTACAAAATATCAAAAGATATTGCACAACATGTATCTGTAATATAATACATACAAGAATTT
>JAUNBT010000448.1 GCA_030526985.1 Lachnospiraceae bacterium
AGGGTTGCTAAAACTTCAGATTTGGCACACAGCATCTATGTAAGCATTCCCGGGACCCGTCTTTAGGAGTTAACACCATAAATGTTCAGGAGCAAATTTAATAAAAAACTTTGTTAACAGCGCATTTTCTGCGCTTTTTTTATTATTTTTTTCTTGACATAATTTATTTTTTGTTGTATAATTAATGGTGCTATATGGTGTTTTTGTTCTGGGAAACGAGGTTTAACATGGCATACTTTTTAAAAAAGTCGAAGCTGAAAGGCGGTACATATATTCAGATTTACGAATCCTTTTATAACCCTGATAAAAAAGGGACTTCGCATAAATCTTACAAATCCATTGGTTACGTGGAAAAACTCATTGCTGATGGCATGGAAGATCCCATAGCGTATTATTCAAATGTTGTAAAAGAAATGAATGAAGCGGCAAAGCTTGCAAAGGAAGAAGAGAAATCCAGACAGATTTCCTCACCACCAGAAAGATATCTCGGTTTTTTTCTTTTGAAAAGCGTATATGATAGTCTGAATGTCTCTAATTATCTGGATCTGATGCAGAGCATCAGGGAATTCCGCTTCAATATTTCTAAACTCATAGAAGCTCTTGTTTACAGCAGAGTTGTGGAGCCCTGCTCTAAGCGCAAGTCCCTCAATGATGTATTCCCCAGACTTTATGGTGAATACAGTTTTTCCTATGATCAGCTACTTGATGGAATCGAATATATTGGACAGGAATATGAAAAAATTATAGAGATATTCAATCATCAGATAAACAGGAAATATCCAATAAATACAGCTACTACTTACTTTGACTGCACAAACTTCTACTTTGAAATTGACAGAGAAGATTCTCTTCGCAGAAAAGGTCCTTCTAAGGAAAACAGACATGATCCGGTAGTTGGTATGGGACTTCTGCTTGATGCAAATCAGATTCCCATCGGAATGAAATTATATCCCGGCAATGAAAGTGAGCATCCAGTCATACGTAAAGTGATAGATGAATTAAAGCAACGTAACGATATTGCAGGCAGGACGATACAAGTAGCTGACAAAGGGCTCAACAGCGCAGAAAATATTGTCCATGCATTAAAAAATGGGGACGGGTATATCTTTTCCAAATCGGTAAAAAAGCTTCCCGAAATAGAAAAAACATGGGTGCTTTTAGAAAATGGATACCGCGATGTCCTTGGAGATGATAAGAAGCTTCTTTACAAAATTAAGGAATGTGATGATGAATTTCCTTATACATATACAAACGAACACGGCAAGAAGGTTACAGTAAGACTAAAAGAAAAACGTATCGCTACTTACAACCCCAAGCTTGCTGCGAAAAAGAAATACGAGATCACTAAACTGATTGAAAAAGCCAAGAGTCTTAAAGCCAGTCAGGCAAAAAGAAGTGAATATGGTGAATGCGGCAAATATGTAACATTTACATCTATTGATAAAAAAGGAGAAATTACTAATAAGAAAATCAAAGTAACGATAAATGAGGCTGCTATAGAGAAGGATTTTGCGCTTGCCGGATACAATCTCATCGTAACATCCGAAGTAGAAATGAGCCCTCGTTTGATTCACGAAACCTACCACAATCTATGGAGAATTGAAGAATCCTTTAAGGTAATGAAATCCTATCTGGACGCAAGACCGGTATATTTACAGAAATCAAACTCTATCAAAGGGCACTTCCTCATTTGCTATTTGTCGATACTTCTTTTAAGACTACTTCAATTCAAAATTCTAAAAAATGAATATTGCACAGAGAAACTCATTGACTTTATTAGAAGCTTTCGCGTTGTAGAAATTGAGCATAACAAATATATAAATCTTTCTCCGGCGTCAGATTTTATTGAGGACCTTGCGAGGAGCTTAAAACTTCCCCTCACGAATTACTTCCTTACGGTTTCAGAAATTAAAAAGGTGCTGGCTCATAAGTTTTAAGAGCTTAGCACCATTTTTGCATTTTCTTTCCTAAAGTCAGGTAACATATTCAAAATTAAAAGGCAATAAAGGGAAAAGAAAAAAAACGGCAAAA
>JAUNBT010000449.1 GCA_030526985.1 Lachnospiraceae bacterium
TTTGTTGCTCACAGTTATCTTTATTTTTATTCAGGAAAGCAGATAATCCCAATCTGCTTTCCTTCTTTTCTATCATTTTATTAATTTCTACAGTCCTTCTGCAACTTCAATCAAATACTGCCCATAGGCTGTTTTTAACAAGGGCTGTGCAAGTTCTACCAACTGCTCTTTTGTGATAAATTTGCGTTTGTATGCAATTTCTTCAATACAGGAGATATATAATCCCTGACGTTTCTGAAATGCCGCCACAAAATCAGCTGCATCCAGCAGTGAATCATGATTACCCGTATCCAGCCATGCAAATCCACGACCTAAAGTCTCCACCTGAAGAGTTCCTCTTCTCAGATATTCGTTATTCACACTGGTAATCTCTATCTCACCTCTTGCAGAGGGTTTTACATTCTTCGCAATCTCTACCACGTCATTATCGTAGAAATAAAGTCCTGGTACTGCATAGTTTGATTTTGGTTTTTCCGGTTTTTCTTCAATGGAGAGTGCCTTGCCATTGTCATCAAATTCCACTACGCCATACTCTCTTGGATCTCGTACATAATAGCCGAAGATTGTGGCACCTTTCTGATTCTCTGTTCTCTCATATGCGTTCAACAGCACTTTAGAAAAACTTTGTCCATAGAAAATATTATCTCCCAAGACAAGAGCAACCGCATCTTTTCCAATAAAATCAGCTCCGATAATAAAGGCATCTGCCAAACCTCTTGGCTCTTCCTGAACCGCATACTCAAAACGCATACCTAACTGCTTTCCATCCCCTAATAATTCTTCAAACACCGGCAAATCTCTTGGTGTGGAAATAATCAACACTTCACGGATTCCTGCAAGCATCAAAGTAGATAATGGATAATAGATCATGGGCTTATCATAGACCGGCATAATCTGTTTGGAAATTGCTTTGGTCAAAGGATACAGTCTTGTACCGGATCCCCCTGCTAAAATAATACCTTTCATGACAAATGCCTCCTAATCGTTTTTGTACATATCTTCATAATATTTCTGGTAATCCCCACTGGTCACATTCTTCATCCAATCTTCATGCTCGAAGAACCACTGGATTGTCAGACGGATTCCATCTTCAAATTTAGTTTCTGGATACCAGCCAATCTCTGCTTTGATCTTATCTGGTGCAATGGCATATCTGCGGTCATGTCCCTTACGGTCTTCCACATAGGTGATCAGATTCTCGCTGACCAATTCTTTACGAGGGTCTCCTTCTGGAAGCATATCCTGAAGCGTATCCAAAATAATATGAATAATCTCAATGTTCTGCTTCTCATTATGTCCACCAATATTATAGGTCTCAAAAAGACGTCCCTGTTCCTGAACCATATCAATACCCTTGGCATGATCTTCCACATACAGCCAGTCACGAACATTCTTGCCATCTCCATATACTGGAAGTGTCTTGCCCTGAAGTGCATTGTTGATAATCAATGGAATCAACTTCTCCGGGAACTGGTAAGGACCATAGTTGTTGCTGCAGTTTGTGATATTTGCAGGGAACTGATAAGTATCCATATAGGATTTAACCAACATATCAGAAGATGCTTTACTGGCAGAATATGGACTGTGCGGATCATAAGGTGTCGTCTCATAGAAGAATTCATCTTCTTTCTCCAGAGAACCATACACTTCATCTGTAGAAACATGAAGGAACTTCTTACCTTCTTTAAAAGAACCATCTGGTAATTCCCATGCTGCCTTAGCAGCATTTAACATTACTAAGGTTCCCAGTACATTGGTCTTAACGAAAACATCTGGATTCTTAATGCTTCGGTCTACATGACTTTCTGCTGCAAAATGAACCACACGATCAATATCATTTTCTGCAAAAATAGCCTGAATGGCTTCATTGTCACAGATATCTGCTTTTACAAAGGAATAATTCTCTCTGCCTTCCACATCTCTTAAGTTCTCCAGATTACCTGCATAAGTCAGTTTATCCACATTAATAATACGAATCTCATTGTCATACTTTTTAAACATATAATGAATATAA
>JAUNBT010000450.1:0-1110 GCA_030526985.1 Lachnospiraceae bacterium
ATTTTCTCTTCTGTTCCTTCTGATGCACTGGAGCCGCCTCCGGATTTTAACATTTTTACATAGGTTTTCTCGCAGGAAGCTACTGTATCTCCAATGGCTACATTTTGATATTTTTGAATGTTTACCATGGCATATTTCTTTACGAGACCAGCGTTATCTTTCAGGGCTATGAAATAAGTTGGTTCATTGGATATATTCAGAAGCAGTGGGAAGGTTGCCTGATAGCCTAGATTCTGTACCTGACCCTCTGCTGATTCCATAGCGGAATATTCTTCTGCTCCGGACACTTCATAATATCTGGTTTCTCTGGTCCTTTGATTCATCAGTACAAATCCCACATTGGAACGGTCACCGCTGACTGAAGTAACACCGGTATATACCCATACGTCATCATCCTGTGCAAGATAGTTATATCCGTCAGTGGTCTGAAGGCATCCTTTCTGTCCAAGAACACTGTTGATAAATCCGTTTTTTAAAGTACCATGATAGTCATAAAGTTGAATGAGCAGATCAGCAGGATATACACGATCCACCCAGTTTGGACAATCTTCCACATCCATGGATTCACATGCTCCAGTCACTGCGTTACACAGCACCACTTTCCCGATGGTCTGTCCGCCAAATAATCCAATAGTATAATCTTTCACTGGACAAATCCAATATGGAATACCATCATCGTTAATTTCAAAACTAAGTTGGTCAAAAATATAAGTTGGATAACGGAATCTCAAATGACGATAGATATTTCTGTTTAAATACTCTGATTCTGAATACTTAATTCCCTCTGGTACCTTAACAAGCTCCGTATTCTGAGTTGCCATATCAATGGATATATATGCTGGAATACCCTCTTTTTGATTGGTAAACCATTTTATAGGGCTTGCATACACCAGCGGTGTCACGCGAACCGGGCGGCTTTTGTAATTAATCTGGGAATATAAAGAACTCACTTCAAACTGGGAAACCATGTCCACCATACTTCCCATCTTACGATTTCCTAAAAGTTCCGCTGAATCTTTATCCAGTAATGGAATCTGGTTATAATTCACCTGATCAATGTCTGTTGCGAAATCACCGGTCACCGGTTCTAACAGCTGCTGATACTTATTT
>JAUNBT010000450.1:1120-1675 GCA_030526985.1 Lachnospiraceae bacterium
TAGGTGATGATAAAATCGACCCTGCCACATAAACGATTAACACCAAAGCGATTAATCCTACGATTGCTTTTAAGAGTTTACTTCCTTTAATCTCAGATTTCAGATTCTTCACATCATCCAATGAGCGAATCTGAACCGTTTTTCCAAAACACAATGCCAGAATCAAAACCAGTATCGCAATCAAAAATATCCAGAAACCACTGGCATGTATATTAATTGCAGGTAATGAAACATAATAGTAAATACCGATTATCAATAATACTGCAATGACAATCAAAAACTTTCCTTTTCCTCGTTTCATTCAGAAACTTCCTCCTTTTTCTCATTGACACATATTGTAACAATTTTTGTCAGACAATTCAAGGTATTTTATGATTTCTTAAGATTCTATTGATATATTATCGAACAAAGGCCTCTTATACTTCTACTAAAAAATGAGCCACTTGACATCTTTACACATGTTAGTCAATATAAAAAGAACTGTTGCAAGATCAATGTCTCAAACAACAGTTCTCTATATATTATTTAATTCTCTTCTCCCTCTGCATCTAACTC
>JAUNBT010000450.1:1685-2013 GCA_030526985.1 Lachnospiraceae bacterium
CGTCCACCTGTGGTAGAACGAAGCTCTGTGGAATATCCATAGATTTCCAGCTGTGGAACATCTGCTTCAATTACCTGATTTCCATTTCGATCTGGATTCATTCCAAGAACACGGCCACGACGTTTATTCAAATCTCCCATAACATCTCCTGTGTATTTATCAGGAACGGTTACTTTCATGGATACAATAGGCTCTAGCAGAACAGGGCTAGCGTCCATAAATCCTTTTTTAAATGCCAAAACAGTAGCCATCTTAAATGCCATCTCTGAAGAATCTACTGTATGATAAGATCCATCATACAGGGTTGCCTTCACACCAACAACAGGAT
>JAUNBT010000451.1 GCA_030526985.1 Lachnospiraceae bacterium
GATTCTGAAGGAAGAGAATGTGGCCATTATGTGTGCGTATATGCTGATGCATTTTTTGCAGGATGATGAGCCTTTCACATTTTTATCTTGAACATCTGAAAAAGAATCACTTGTTGGACTATGAGAGTACCCTATGTAGATTAGATAAAGATTTGAAATCCTATTAAAACAGTAAATAAAAAGATACTGGAAGAAATGAATAACAATCATTTCTTTCGGTATCTTTTTGCTTTACAACAGGATAATTATAAAGAATTTTCAGTATCTGTTTTAGAAAAATAAAACAGTTTATTCATCCTCTAAAGTTCCATTACGGTATTTCTCTAAATATACATTAATACGGTCCACTGGATTTAATAATTTACTGATGGACATATCGTGATTCAAAGTATCAATCAGCAATGCAATGTATTTGCTCATATCGCAATTGATATAATAAGGTTTCTCAAACAATTCCGGTATTTGATAAATCAGATTTGTAGTCAACAGACGATCAAAGAGACCTTTCTCATATGCTTCATCAAACTTCTGTAATCCGTTTGTGAAGAATCCAAAGGTGGAGCACATAAAAATTTTACGGGCATTTTTCGCCTTAAGCATAGTAGCAATCTCAATCATGGTATCGCCAGAAGAAATCATGTCATCAATGATGATCATATCTTTTCCAGCCACATCAGCACCCAGGAATTCGTCCGCCACAACAGGATGACGACCATTTTTCTTTGTCACAGAATAGTCACGGCGCTTGTAGAACATTCCCATATCCACCCCAAGAACATTGGCCAGGTAGATGGCACGGCTCATACCGCCTTCGTCCGGGCTGATGACCATCAGGTTGTCGCTGTCGATTTTTAAATCTTTTTCTGCATTCAATAAGCCTTTGATGAACTGATAAGCAGTACGAATAGTCTCAAATCCATGAAGAGGAGTAGAGTTTTGGACGCGGTCATCATGTGCATCGAAAGTCAGAATGTTTTCCACCCCCATATTGGTTAATTCATGAAGGGCTAAAGCACAGTCCATGGATTCCCGTCCAGTACGCTTGCTCTGACGGCTTTCATAAAGGTAAGGCATAATTACATTGATACGGCGGGCTTTTCCGCTGATTGCGGCAATTGCACGCTTTAAATCCTGATAGTGGTCATCTGGGGACATTAGGTTCTCATATTTCCCAAGAGGATAAGTAATGCTGTAGTTACATACATCCACCATAAGATAAATGTCATCACCACGAACGGATTCGTCGATGACTGCCTTGGCTTCTCCGGAACCGAATCTTGGAATGGAACAGCCTACCATATAAGAATCACGTTCATAACCATCAAAAGCGATGGTAGCCTTGTGTTCGGATTCCCGTTCTTTACGCCATTTTGCAATCCAATTATTTACGTTCTCGCCCAGAGTGGCACAGCTCTCCAGTGGAATAATTGCAAGTCTGCCTACTGGAAGAGTTGCAACATCTTTCATATTACTTTGCCTCATTTTATATTCCCTCCTAACGCTTTTTGCACCCGGATATCCTGACCAATCAGATTCAGTAGAGTATAACTCTGCATCACTCTGGAGAAAATACGGGTAGTATACACATTTGAAAATGTCTCAATGTCATAATTTGTAGAAATAATCGTAGATTTATGCTTGATCAGCCGATCATTTAGAATGGAAAACAGCTGAGTCTTGATAAAATTATTGGTCATCTCGGTGCCTAGGTCATCAATAATCAGCAAATCCACATCACAGATGGAATCCATGGTAAAAGATGAATTACCGGTGTCTCTGGAAAAGGCTTGATCTGCCAATAATTGAAATAACTCATAAGAAGAAAAGTATAGGACACTAATTCCCTGATGAATCAATTCGTGAGCAATGCAATGGGATAAGAAAGTCTTTCCTACTCCGGTGTCTCCATAAATAAACAAGTTTCCGCCGGATTCTTGGAAGTGATCAATAAACTCCATGGATTTCTGCACTGCGAAATGAGCATGTTCCATAGGAGTCTTACCAGTTGCTTC
>JAUNBT010000093.1 GCA_030526985.1 Lachnospiraceae bacterium
CATCCCACATGGAGTTTAATGCGGATTCTGCTGTTTTTAAGTTCTCAATCTGTGTTTTTAATTTTGAGTTGTAGTTCTTTAATGTAGTTGCTTTGTTGTTAAGAGTTGTGGTTGTTACCTGGATTGTATTAGACATATGTACGTCCTCCTTTGATTTTATAAATGTTTTTTTGTTTGTTTTCTTTTGATGAGTTTATTATAGCAGTGATGCGCTTCTTTTTTTCTTTTTTCCCTGAATGACCTGTTTTTCACCCTGAACTGCCATTTACCGATGTTATCTGGCACAAAGCATTCCGCTGGTGGCTTTTTTATATGTTACCGTACAAAATCAGGATTATATTTTGCTTTGAGCTTTTTATTCAGAGTATAGCTATACTCCACTTCCGCCGCCTTAGCCGCTTTCTTTCCAGTGTTTCTGTGTTCCCACACATCGGTGTAAAGGCTAAACAGCTGCAAAAGCTCTGATACCTGATCGTCTACGGCAAAACATTCATATTCTTCTTTCAGGTCTTTTACGACTGCCGGTTTATGAATCTGTCCGATCTGTCTCTCCTCGCCGTACGCTTCCTCATAGCAGGGAAAATAAGTCCCCTCCTTCCCCATACCTACTTCATAGATACTATATTCTTTTTCATGGAAACCTGCCTTTATATAAAGATAGCCCGGCTTCAGGAAACCTTTGTCTTTCGTCAGTCTGCTGAAATAGCCGATTCCGGATCCATTGCCATCTAAAATGTCATAATAACGAGGACCATTGGAGGAATCACGTTTTAGGGTATAGCTGTTTTCTCCAATTCGGCAGGTTATTGTTCCGCCTCTGACATTGAGCGGGATTTGGGCCTCTCCAATACTGCTCCCGCCTAAGATGATCTGGTACTCGGCTGTAAGTAAGCCCTGTACCGTCTGGATTACTTTGGATTCTATCATTTATTCTCCTTCTTCCTGTGAAATATCCTCTCCGGCAGCTTTTCTCTTCTCCTCTTCGATATGCTTATCGATCTGCTCGTTAATATATTTCTTAAATGCAAGTTCTTCCGGATCCTGGAAACCGATAAAATATACGGTTTCAATGTCTGCATGATTGAATAAAAACATATCTTTCGGACTTAAAATTCCTTCCGGATACAAACATCCAGAGTAATCAAAAAGTTTTCCGGATTCTACCTCTGCCTGCAGTCTTCCGCAGATCATAATCCGTTTTTCTGCCCCTTTTAATAATACGACTGATCCTATCGGTAAATAATTTCTCATGTTTTATTTCCTCCTGTTTATGAGATATTAAAGTGTCAGCAAATCGTGTTTACTATCGGCTGCCGCCGCCACCACCGCCGCCGCCGAAGCCGCCGCCATTGCTTCCACCTAATGAATCAAAAAAATCTCCTACATTGTCAGCAAAATCACTCCAGTCAACGCTTAAGTTTCCTTCTAAACCGAACAGTGCAGATGCTCCTGCCCCGACTTTAAATCCGCTGTCGCTGAGTTTTGCCTCTGCAGTAGCACCTATTGCACCGGCTTTTGCCTCACCTTCCACCTTGATTTTAATTCCAAATAAATCGAAAGCAGCCTCAGCTTCTCCTTTGACCAGATATGCTTCCGCACCTGCTTTAGCAGAAACCTCATTATGGTACTCGCCATCATCTCCCAGGACCCGGCCTGCAGAGATCGAAGCATCTGCCTCTACGCCCAATGCGTCTCCTTCCACACCTGCGTTAAAATTCAAATCATCTGTTCCTATCGTAAATTTTTGTTCTGCATGAACAACAGAAGCCTCTCCTTCCACACCAAGCTTCACTCCTGGAGAAAACTTACCATCTTTCATCAAGACAAAATAAGATTCACCGCTGATTGCCGCATTCAACAGGCTCGCTGCTGTCTCTGACTTAAACAGCCCCCATTGGGTTGTATTGCCGACACCGATGGTCGACCAGGATAGCTTATTTTTGTCAAAAAAGCCTACCTCGCCTTCATCAAAATCCCATTTCGCACCCTGTGTATGTTCGGAAACCAGATTACCGAACTTTGATTCAGTTAATACACTGTATCCTGTTCCAAACAGGGTACCGCTTGTACCAAGTGCGGCAAGAAAAATAGAATCTTCATGATCCTTTCCGAAAAAATCAGACCAGGAAGAAGTCCATCCTGAAGTAGAATGCCATATTGTCTGTGGCTCAAACCAGCTAGAATCTCCATTTTTGAAAAATGTCCAGTTGACTGAGTTCTTCCGTCCTGTTCCTGTTTCCGTTATGCTCTTCTCCGTATTCATATAAATCCGTCTCACCTGCTCGGATACATTTTTCATCGATGCCACGGAGCCGCGGTTCGTGCCAAGATAAGACTGGGTACGGCCAATCCGGTTACTGATATTTCGATAGACCTGAGAGGAGGAACCAATCTGGCCTTTTAAAGAACCAAGCTCGGATTCTGCCTGTCTTAAAGCATTGATTGCTTCCTGCAGACTATTTTCCTGGTTCTTAAGTCCATTTAATAAAATTGAAATCTGAGCCATTTTTCCACCCCCTCATCTACTTATATTTTCTTGCAATTGCCAGCCGGTAAGCTGCCATCTCTGCATTGTATGTATTTTGTGCAATGGTTCTAAGAGCGGAAGCTGTCTGATGCAGTTCTTTTGCCCGCTTGTTGATCTCCTGTTGTAATTTCTGTCCTTTTTGGATATACGCTGCTGCACTGTCGCTTTTCCAGTTATTTCTAACTCCGGCAAGTGCAGTACCAAGCTGATTATCCGATGTTCTTGTAAGATTATCTGCAATCGCATCCAGCCGGTTCGCCTGTGCTTTTGCCTTTGCAAATTCCATCTGGATTACCGCTAAGGATTTCGCCATAATAACACTTCCTCTCCTATATAATCACATCATCCGGCAGTGCACTTGCAATGCTTTGGGCCTTCTCCTCGGCCTCCTCGTAAATCTCGGCCATCTCAAGGAGTTCTTCCGGATGTTCTCTCAATCTTTTTATAATCCTCTCTACGTCTGTGGTATAATCTGACAGCTGTTTTTGATGGGAATTGCTCGCATCTCCCACCCAGTAGCTCTTTGAATTTTTCACAAGCTGGGAAAGCTGTTTCCAATAGGATTCAAAACGATTGATCTGGTTTGTGATCTCCTGGGATTTTTCTTTCAATCGATCCGGAGTTACTTTTAATTGAATTCCAGCCATATCTTTCTCCTCCTTTTATATCCGAATACCTGACACCAGGGATGATACCTGATTCTCGCATCGTTCATATTGGGTCTTTGCCTGCTCCTCAAAGCTGTGCATTGCCTTCAGTTCCTTTAAAACACCATCTGCTGCCTGGCGGTCACTCTCAAATGCTGCCATAAAGGCTTTCTTTGTCGGACCTTCCCACATCGTTCCAAGCTGGGTGATATTGGATTTCATACTTGTCATCGTCTGTTCCATCTTCTGAATCAGGGAATTTACCTGATCCGCATCGCTTTTCAGCCGGTTTGTGCTGACCTTAATTTCATTTGCCACTTTACTCTCCTCCTATTTCTCTCCGCCTGTGTCCTACTTTACCATAACATTCCACATCCATGTGTTGGGAATCAATCTCACATACGGATGTAAGTTAAATAACAGGGCGTCCGTAGGAAAAGAAGTTTTTTTTCCTTCGTCAAAGCTTAGGATCTGGTTTTCACATTTTTCATAAAGTGTGATAATCTTTTCTAAAGTCAAACGATAGGTTCTCACTTTGATCCTCTCCTGTTCTAATGCGGCAGCCTGTTTTGTCAGTTTTCGTACAAGCTCTTCCATTGCATCCCCATCAAACATTTTTAGGACAGAAATGGTTTCATATAAATCCTGTATTTGATTTTTTATCTGGTTTTCTGCACCGGATAGCTCTTCTAAGAAAGCTCTCAGCTTGTGCGGCATAATCTCTGTATACATAGGCATTTTCCTTTCTTGCCCTTATAGTAACGGATTTTTCTTCTCTTTCGGTATTTTTTTCCTAAACGACATCTTTTTCTCCCTGAATGACCAGGTTTTCTCCCCTTGTTTCAGGTTAAGGTTAAACGAGCAACAGCCGGCTGCCGTCTTTTACCCTGTTTTGCCCTAAGGTTTTATCCGTGGCAAGAATCTCCTGCCGGTCCATGGAACAAAGAAGAAATTGTCCCTCTGACCCGCCGGGACTTTTTAATTTTCTTTCCAACATGCCGCCAAGCTCCGTAATGACCTGCTCGACCCGGGCATTTTCATCCAATTCAAAATCAAATTTCTGATCCGCTGCCGGAACATATACCTCAACTAATATCATCTTCTATCTTCCCCTCCATCCAGTCTGCCATAATCTCTTCCCACTGTTTTTTTCTGTAGGGCTTCCGGCTTTCTAAAAGACTTCTCAAAATCCTCATATACGTATCAATTCCCTGATCTTCTATGATGAGCGCCGCTTTTTGCTGTCCATTATCCGGGTTTAAAAGGAGCATTCGGCCACGCTCTGTCACATCGTCTGATGAAATACTATTATCTTTTTCTTCCCCGGTTTCACGGTTCTCATTCCATTCTTCTGTCTCCGGCTCCTCTTTTGGAAGAAGTCCAATCTCGGTCAGATTCTCCAGCCAGTCCTTCGCTTCCCAGAGAGAGAATTTTAGCATCGCCGGCTCTCTCTGGCTTTGTTCCAGCCAGAGCACCTTACGGTCTGCAATGTAGGCAAGACTTTTGCTCTCCTCCTCTTTCACTTCCATCTGAATCAAGGAAACTGCATTTTTTATCCTTGTCACTGCTTCGCCGGCCGGAAAAAGAATGTTGATTGTATCCCCTTCCCAGTCTACATAATTTTTCTGATACAGACTGTTCATAATACGAAACAAATCCTCCTGCTGGGGCGTTTTTTCTTCTGTACTCTGGCCTTTTGACGTGAGACCATACCACTGCTTCACTCCCGCACCTGCTAAAAGGACGGCCATCTCTTCTTCTTTTATAAAATAACATTCATAGTCTGCGTAAGCCATTCATATACTCCTTTATTGCCCCTTTATAGCTTCTCGACAGTGGGACACAGATATCGTGCTCTAAATAAATCATATTTTCGGAAAGCTTTACTCTGGTGATATAGGCGGTGTTTACAACAAAACTTCTGTGGCACCGAAGAAATCCATCCGGAAGGGTTTTGATTATATTTTCCATCGAATCATATTTGCTGTACTCAACCTCTTTTAGGCGAACAAAGATTTTCTTTTCCCGCACTTCCATATAATAAATCTTGGAAAAAGGGATGGATATCTTTCCCTGGCGGTTTTCCACCACCATAACTTTCTCATCATCCGCTTCCTCCCGTTTCCGGAAAACGGCACGAAAAAATTCTCCCACAACGTTCTTCGCCTGATTCACCTCATAAGGACGGAGCAACAGGGAAGCGGCCCGGATTGCCGGTGTCATATATTCCATCGGGGATACTGTGGCATCTGCAATCACCATAAGTTCTGCTTCCTCATAGTTTTTTCTCACTTCTTTTGACACAGTAAGACCACTCTTTTGTGTCACATCTAAAAATGCTGCATCCAAAAGCTCTTTTTTCTGAAAATAGTCCTCCGCCTCATCTTCTGCCGCTGTGCCCCGTATTTCTAAACTATCGTCAGAAAGAAGGGCAACGGCATCTTTGGAGCATTTTTCCAGCACCTGATTTTCTTTTTTATTTTTATTAAAGATGAAAAGCGAAATCATCTGCTACCTCCTGGCAAGGGGAATTACTACCTTCTTCACTGCTTTTTCGTCTCCGGCATCCGGAATCTGTCCGATGCCTGGCTTCTCGCTCTTGCCCTGCTCTAAATATGGCATATAGTCAAAGCTTAAAACCGGGTTGTCCATCACCTTGCCGCCGAGATGGATTCCTGTCTTATGTCCTGCAAAGGATTCATAGATGGCATACCCTGCCGCAAGTTCTCTCTTTTCCAAAGAAAGTTCGCTGATAAAATAAATATTATGTAAACGTCCCTTGGAAATAATATTTTCCAGAAAACCTTTCATGTCTTTCTCTGCCTGATAGATAAATGGCACAAACCAGCTAAGATCCGAAATGAAAATAAAGATGGGTTCTTCTTTGCTCATTTCCTCAAAAATCTCAAGGTCTTCATAGTCCTTTTGCAAGAGCTGCTGTTTTAACTGGTTTCTCCGCTTAAATTCCGGCAAAAGTTCTTTGAAATATTCAAACATGTCGTCTTCCGTACTGACATAACGTACTTTTTCTTCTTTTTCATAATTTCTCAAAAGACCTTCCGGTGAATCAATCACACAAATCTGTCCTTCTTTTTTCAGTGCAGACTGAAGACATACCTTTAACAAATTGGTCTTTCCGCTCCGCTTAGTACCCCAAATCAGATAGCAATAGGTATCTGCAAGCGGAATTCCGTAAATATCTGCATTGGCGCTATTATAACCGATTGGAAGATAATAACGGGAAGTGGCAAGCTTTTCAAAATCATCATTTTCTTCAAACAGGCTCCATACCGGTTTCTTCGGAATCTCCGGAATCTTTCTTGCCTTTTTGCCTTCCCATGCCTCACTCATCTCATGGCACTGCTCTTTCATAAGCTCCATACGCTGATAATCGTTTTCTGCCTCTAAAGAAAGGGCGGTCTGATACTCTAATATTCTGCCGTCTACCGTCGTCAAGCCTCTTCCTTTTACCCCACTTTCCGGTAGCACATCAAACTGCATGCTGTGGAGCAAATCTCCATAGGCAAAACGGTCCGGGAGAGCAAGACAGAGCACCGTATTCATATTTTCACCTACACGCTGGGTAATTTCATTTAATCCGAATCCAGCTCCTGAAATAATCAGGAAGATACCACAGCTTACTCCCTCTTTGGAAAGACGAATCATAATCTCTTCGTAAGCTTCCTCTGTCTTTTCCTTAAATGCCGCATAGTTATCGATAAATATCAGAATTGCCGGAAGGGCGTTTTTATTCACACGCACATACTGGCTGTAGTTACCACCTCTAAAAAGTGCTTTTCTGTCCTTTAAAATGCCGTCAATCATGTTAAAGAATTTGCTGATTTTATCCAGATCATTTTCATCCATAATTCCGCCGACCTGAGGAGCCTCTTCAAAGGCTGTCATCAGCTTACTGCTAAAATCAAGGCCGTAGATATTGACTGCCTGCGGTGTGTATTTTTGAATCATCGCATAAATCATGGTCTGCATCAGAGTACTCTTACCACTGACAATCGTACCGCAGACTGCAATATGACCATCTCTTGCAAAATCAAGCAAAAGCGGCATCTGGTTCTGGTTTTCCGGGTCGTCCACTTTACCGAGAACGAATTCTAAGGACCAGTCGCCTTCCTGCTCTTTCCATCCTGTCCTGGAAAATGCAGATTCCGTATATTCTTCAAAGGAATCTAAGTAAAGTGCTTCCGGAAGAACCGGCATCCACAGCTGATGCTGATGAGCGTAGCCATTTTTTTCTGCCACCTCAAATAAGTATTCTTTCACCGCCTCTAACTGGGTTGTCTCCTTGCCTTTTGGAAGGTTTTCCTTTTCTTTTTCCTTTTTCTTCTTCATTGTCTTAATCATCGTGCCGGTCATCTCCACTTTTCCATTTAAGCGGAGCATTCTGGCGATGTCTGTCTGGCTTGTATCGGCGTCTTTGTCATAGACAGCACCACTGTAGCCTGACTGAAACAACTCATAGATTTCATCATTGCCGACCTGAAGATAACCCCGTCCAGCCTGAGTAATAAAGGCTGCATCCGGTTTTCCAAGCATATCGTTACTGTCCTGTTTGTCCTGCACCCGCAAACACAGACGGAATTTAGAGTTACTCTGAATATTATCGTCTACTGTACCGCTCGGTTTTTGAGTTGCCAAAATCAAATGAACACCCAGGCTTCGTCCAACCTGAGCAACACTGATTAGTTCTTTCATGAAATCCGGTTCTTCTCTTTTCAGCTCTGCAAACTCATCGATGATAATAAACAGATGAGGAATTGGCATGGATGCCTCCCCACTCTTATAAAGCTTGGTATAGGCATTGATGTTATTGACATCATTTTCATTAAATACTCTCTGCCGTCTCCGGTTCTCACTCTTAATAGAGATCATCGCACGTTTTACCTGGTTTCCAGAAAGGTTGGAAATCTGTCCAATCATATGCGGAAGTCCATCAAATAAGTTGGCCATACCGCCGCCCTTATAATCGATTACGAAAAATCCAATATCATCCGGGCTGTAGTTGACTGCCAATGACAGCATATAGGTCTGTAAAGTCTCACTTTTTCCGGAACCTGTTGTTCCAGCTACCAGACCATGAGGACCATGATATTTTTCATGGACATCTAAATAACAGGGAACGCCTCCGGCCTTTTGACCAAGCATTCCTTTGATATTTTCATAGATCCGGTTCTTTCTCCAGAGATCTTCCACCGGAAGCTCCTCCGGTTTCTTCACATCGAGCATCTCAAAAAATGTGATTGCCGACGGAATCTCACCGCCTTCTTCCAGCTCCATAACCTGAATTCCGGATATTTTTCTGGAAAAATCTTTTAATTTTTCTGCTGGAACTTCATCAAAGTCAATCCGGATTTTTTCTTCCTCCCGGTCATAGACATCATACATTCCTGTAAAATTCTCATCCATCTGAAGAATAAATTCACAGTTGTTCGGAAGTTCCTCATATCTCTTCGCCAAAAGTACGGTCGTAAGTCCGTACTGTTCTTCTTTATCAAATGCATATTTGGAGAAAAGCTCTCCCTCCAACAAAGTCGGATCTGATATGAAAATGACAAAGTAAGGCTTTGGTATCTCATCTTTTTGATTTCTATGCTCTGCTTTTTCCTCGCTTCTGGTACGGAAAATTCTTGTAAGCTCAAACAATACTTCGCTGGCATCTTCTTTATTATCTGCAATATAACGGGTCTTTTTATCTACGGACCAGGTATGAGGAAGCCATTTTGCAAAGGCAAAATTCTCCCGTTCTGCCATACTTGCACCGTCATAAAGGAATCCTAATTTTACATCTGTATAACAGTTATTGGCAGCCATCTGACCACTCATAATCTGTGCAATCCGATATGCTCCCGCCTTATGGTCGCCGCCGACCACGCCGATTAAATTGTGCTCTGTAAAATCAAGAGTCACCGGAACCTGATACAGCTTTTCATAATTTTCCTTAATAAAATCCGGTTTCTGGGTCAGTTCATCTTCATAGAGACGGAACCGTTTCTTCGGAATATCAATATTTACCTGAAATGGAATATCTCCGATTCCCAGTCTATGGGTGAGAAAATCTTCGTGGTTTCTATTCCGGTTCCACAAAAGACTGCCCGTCTCATCGTAATCCAGACACTCTTCCGTATCCGGATAGATTTCTTTTAACTTCTCTGTTGTATTATTATATTTTTCTTTAATCAGCTCTGTCTTTTCCAAAAGATACTTGCTGTAAGCCTCAAAACGATGGGCCTCTTTTTCCTGCTCTTCCTTTCTCTGAATGCGGATATTGGCCAGTGCCCAGATAACACCGATCAGTGCGGAAGATACGGACATCACAAGTCCGGAATACATATAAAGAGAGGAACCGCCGCCGCTTGCTGAAGACGCATAAACCATCATCATACAGCCTAAAAGCATAGGAAGCGCCATGGTAACAGACGGTCCGACTGCCATCATCAAAGATTGCTCTTTCTGTTTCATCTGTTCTGGTGGAGCCTCAATCTCAATCGCTGCTTCCTCCATCTTCTCATAATTTCTCGGAGCTCTGTGATAAAGAGTCTTTCCTTTTGCCTTTTCCTTCCGTTCCGTTAAAAATACTGTATTCTGGGAAGTATTTTCATGAACCTTCAGCTGGTCTTCCTTAATCCTTATCTCTTTTTCCTTTGTATCCACTGCAAGGATATCTCCAAGGAACAGCATATGGAGTCCCAAAATATTAATATAATCGCCAAATGCCAGTTTACACTCTGTCACAATCCGGACCGCATTCACATAGGTTCCATTCGGACTTTCATTCTTCATCCACCAGCCATCCTGCCGTTTTTCCATGACAGCATGCTCTTTCGACACCATATTCAGATAATTATAAACAATGTCATTGTCCTCCCCTTTTCCGATCTGGATTTTTTCCACATCGTTTAAGGTATATTTATCGTAACTATGGAATACGGAGGAAATCTCTTTTACAATCAGGGAAAACTTCTCGTTGGTTCCGGTTGTCACCATCAATACATCCTGATCTTTTAAAATATTTCCCGTATAATCCTGTTTCTCTTTTAACACCTGATAATGAAAATCAGATTTAATCTTCCACTGTTCTTCTATTACTTCCAGTTTGAGAATAACATCCTCGTCCAATTCAAAATAATCTTTTTCCAAATTAATGGAATAATCTGCATTGTTTAACGCTGGCAGCAAAAATTCCTGAAATGCCTTTCTGGAATAAACGGACAGTACAATACTCATACTTAATTCCTCCTGCTGTCATTTTGAAGACTTTTCTTTAGCTGCTCTTCCTGTTTCACCTTGCCAAGCTTTTCTGCCTCTTTTAATCGTCTCTTTTTTTCTTTTGAAAGTCTCCATCCTGCAAAGAAAAGGAGGCCGCCGGCAATTACCTCATAAATGATAATTGCCTGGTCTGTTAAAAACATCGCTGTATTCATTTTTCACTCTCCTCTAATTAATCAAATCCCAGTTGCTGATGCTGTCCCCACTGGATGATTTTTTCTTTGTGGAACTTCCTCCGGAGGATCCGGAGCTTCCGGAACTTCCCGATGAACCTGAAGAACTTGAGCTGGCTGTCGTTGCCGGAGCCGGTTCTTCACCGAGACTTACCACTAACTTAATTGTGGTATTCTTATCCACCGTTTTACCAGCCTTTTTGCTCTGGCTGATGACATCGCCTTCATCCACACTGCTGCTGTAATCTTCCGATACGGAATATTTTAATTTGGCATCTTTTAACGCCTGCTTTGCCTTCTTTTCCGTCATACCTTCCACATCCGGTACTTTCACCTGTTCAATTCCATCACTGATTACAACTGTGATGGTAGAATATTCTTCTACTGTGCTTCCTGCTTCTAAATCCTGTGAGATCACGCAGTCTTTCTTTACATCATCCGAATATTCATGACCGGATACTACATATGTAAAATTCGTATCCTGGGCCGCTTTCTGTGCTTTCTCTTCTGTTTTCCCTGTAAGGTCCGGTACTTCCACTAATTTTCCATTGCTGACTACAACACCGATGGAATCTCCCTTTTTTAAGACCGTTCCCGCTTTTACATTCTGAGAGATAATGCTTCCTTTCGCTACCGTATCAGAGTATTCTTCCCCGGTTTCTTTAATGACCAAAGAATTATCCTCACCGGCCGCTTCTTTTTTCGCTTCCTCCAATGTCATATTGACAACAGTCGGAACTTCTCTTTCTAAGGATTTCTGGTAGGCTTTATATCCTCCAAATCCTCCAATTCCCGCAATAACCACAATGGCTGCAGCCGCTAAGGCTTTCTTTTTCTTCGGATCTGGCGGATTTGCTTCTTTTTCCTTTAATTTGGCCGCTTTCTGAGCTTCCTTTTCTTTTCTTCTCGCCTCGGCCTGCGCCTCTTTTTCTTTTCTACTTGCCTCAGCTTCAGCTTCTCTTTCTTTTCGCTTCGCCTCAGCTTCAGCCTCT
>JAUNBT010000452.1 GCA_030526985.1 Lachnospiraceae bacterium
CAACTGAATACCAATTCTTCTTGCCATCTCGACAGGAACCGCATTACCTATTTGCTTATATTGATCCCCGATACCGCCGCAAAAATTCCAATCATCTGGGAACGATTGTATTCTTGCTTCCTCTCTAACAGTAAATGGGCGTGTTTCTTCGGGATGGCATCTTTCTGTTTGCTTTTGAGATGGACTACACGTTAATGTCAAACACGGCTCATCCCAACTAATCCGCCGAGCCATCCCTCTCCGCCCTCCGCCAGAATAATAGGATTTTCCCATGTAGTCCTTCGCTACATTTTCAGGTAAATCAACCCAGCAACCGCCAGGAGGAACAAGCGCTAGCACTTTTTTCTTCTTCTCACTATATTCTGCACCAGCACTTTTAGGACAGTCTTTAAGAACTTCTCGAAGTGTAGTCATTTTTTCTTCCGCATCGGGATAATTGAATTCGATATTCACATCATTTCTAATCCCGATAATGACAATTCGTTCCCTCTTTTGACCAACGCCAAAATATGCGGCATTAAGAATTTTCTGTTGTGTGTGATACCCAAGTGCTTCAAGAACGCTGATTATGGTTGTAAGAGTTCGTCCTTTGTCATGTGAAGCCAATCCACGAACATTTTCTGCCATAAACATTTTGGGTTTTACTTCTTTAACACAACGTGCAAACTCGTGAAATAAAGTACCTCTTGTATCATCAAATCCAAGTTTCTTTCCCGCAAACGAAAACGCCTGACAGGGGAAGCCTCCTGTTACAATATCCACTTTATCCCTAAATTGTGTGAAATCGACATTGTGAATATCATCACAAACAACATTCCAGTTTGGTCTATTGGTTCGCAGTGTTTCACAGCAAGCTTTATCAAACTCGACATGCTCTAATGTTTTTATTCCAGCCATCTCAAGGCCAAGTGCCAAACCACCAGCTCCTGCAAAAAGTTCAATGGCTGTTACATCATCATTTTTAATCATCGGTGAATGAATTCCTTTTGCATCTGCGCTAAAATCCATAATGGCATTTGGCTCGACAGAAAGTACATGGCACAAATCCTCAACCCTCGATTTCAATGGATTGTAATCATCAGATAGCATAACAGATAGTTGATTTTTTGTAATTCCAAGCTGTTCCGCAAGTTCTGTATATGTCTTAATTCCTTGTCTATCCATTGCTTCTCTGATTTTTACTTTTGACAAATACATATACATCAGCAGCCCTTCAAAAGTTATGATTTTATATTAACATTTCAAGTCCCAAAAATCAACTCCTTTCAACATTATAAACTGCTTTTATTTGCTTCAAATGATTCCTTTCCGAATCCATTTTTCTTTCCCTGCTCGCTGGCAACTCTATCTGGCGATGAACGCCCATAAATGGCGGTAACCTGTTCCTGTGCCATTCAATCTCACCTTCTTCCAAGACGAAAATGCTGTAACATACTTACCTAGCAACTCATAATTGATAAATAAGTCTCTTACAGCATAGTCTACCCACAGACTTTTTCTGTATGCTTCTTAATTTACGATAAAACTAAATATCAGAACAGATTATCTTGTCAAAACGGGAAAAAGCCGGGGCCGGGCAACTCCGTTTATTCAGCCTCTAAGGCCGCAGTCATCAGCCTGACACGCTCCTTTGCGGCGGAGTTTACAGCGTTGGGGCTTAGAATCAACGCCGTCGCCCCCGGCTGGGTCGGAACTGAAAATATCTACAAAAGCGACAGCTGGAAAAAGGCCGTTAAGAAAATCCCTCTCGGACGAATGGCGGAGCCGTCAGAGATAGCCGACGTTATTTATTTCCTCTGCTCGGATGAGGGAAAATATATCGCGGGAGAAACGATCAACGTCAACGGCGGCATGTTGATGGACTGACTTAGTTTCGTCAGCAGTCAGCGTGTATAATACAAATTGCCGGCAATATCAAAATAAAGCGCATTAAAAGGAAAGGCGGCGTCAGTATGAAAATCGGATTCATCGGTTCGGGGGCTATTGCGGAGATTCTTTGTCAGAAGA
>JAUNBT010000453.1 GCA_030526985.1 Lachnospiraceae bacterium
AGGAAACCCATCCCCAGTCTTCCCATCCACCAATCTCTGCTGCACAGGAATCAACTGCCACATAACGTTCTCTGATTCCAAGACCTTCTACATGGACTTCTTTTCCTTCCAGCCATACAGTACCCTTAACATTACCTGCCCAGTTATAGCCATATGTAATAGAATGCTGTGTTAAATAAGATGGTTTCTCTCTTCCGTACCATAATGGATAACCCTTTGGAGAATGGTACATATCTGCCTTATATTTTCCATCAAGCGAATCTATCATGATATGCCAGGAATGATTTTCAAAGCATTCCACCTTATATTCGTCTCCGCAGGTAACCGTTACCTTGCCATCTTCTTGTTCGATTTCCAAAGTCCCCTCCGGCTTTCTCAGAAGCTGTTCATACTCCATGCCTGGGAATCTTGCAATCTTGTAGATGGAGTTCGGCAACTGCTCTACCGCTCCGCTTCCTTTTGTCCAATTGAAGCTGACAATATCCATCTTTTCCAACGCCAGTGATAAAATAGAACCTCCAATACTATAATGTTCCCCATCATCTCCTGTTACAGAAAATTGAAATAGCCAGTCCAGGAAACCTGAGCGTACTTCCTCTTCTACGCCTTTTCTTGCTTCATCAGCTAATGTTACTTCTGGATTATTGATTTTCATTTTATTCTACCCTTTCTGTTATTTTTATTTTTTGCGTATGTATTAGCAATACCCTTTTCTTTCTCTTGGATTTCATAATCATTGAAACGCCAAGCCACAAAAATATCACGCATATACCACTTCCAGTCAGCACGATCATCAAATGCATATCTTTCATTGTATTGTCAAATGATGCAATCATAGATGACTGCAATGGTAATACGGACATAGACGCATCCGCAATGCTGATGTTTCGAATGGTCGTTAATAATGCTGAATTGTGTTTTCTCACCTTGATAAAATTAATGATAGCAAGCGTTATTTTGTAAAATGTATAAGTTGCTATGGTCAACATTACAATCGTGTCATATGCCCTGATATGCTTCTGTGTTATTGTCAATACCACCGTTCCGATTAAGGCAAACGTAAGGAAGAGCAGCGTGACACCAATATGTTTCATAAGCTGGTGTTCTTTCTGCTTTTTTTCATACGTGTTCATACCGCTCTCATTCCGGGCGGATAGAACGGAATAAAGACGCATATACCCTAAAAGCAAATAGTAAAATGACATGGTTACGAACCAGGCTGATGCGGTGGTAATTCCAAGAAAACAATTATATACCGCGAAAATAGCGTTAACCAAAAATGAAATGCTGGCGGAAATAATAGTTCGGTATGTATAGTTGTTTATTAGCTTGTTTGAAATAGGGTATGACTCTAGTTTCTTTTTTGTTTCTTTGAATAGTTTCAAGTCTTACTCCTACTTGATTCCCTTTACAAGTGGAATCAAAGAAAGCAGGATTATGATTCCGACAAGGCCGATGATAACCCCCATAATCATTTGTCCCCATACCATGGTAAAACACATACCTACGCCAAGAGCAAGGGCACCAACAATACCAATGATTACGGTTAATATGGTTTTTCCGTTCAACTGGATTGGATCTTTATTCTCCATTTTTCGCCAGATTAGTACAGTGATCAATCCAAGGATGATTCCGACACAGCCGAAAATGATACCCGGTTTAAATGCGTTCCATTCTGGAATAAGTGCCATGCACATACCGAGTGCAAAGAACACCCCGCTGATTGTGCCTAATACTAATGCAATAAAATTACTTTTCTTCATGATAAATACCTCCGTAATATTCATAAAAACAACAGTTGTGTTTTTAATGTGATTCAAGTATAATATTTGATAAGATAAAAAACAATCATCAATAACGCTTCAAGTGTTGGGATAATGGAGGGAAACATGAATACAGCAAATAATAAACGTCGCAAGGCATCACGTGAAAAAATAGAAAAAACCTTTATGGAGTTGATTCAATCACAGGTATTATCCTAAATCTCTGTCTCTGAAATATG
>JAUNBT010000454.1:0-883 GCA_030526985.1 Lachnospiraceae bacterium
CAGAATTTTTGAAATTTTGCAGATTAGCTATGTTCGCAATACCAATGGATCCTAAATCCAGTGATATAGATCTTAATAGCGAAATTCCAATATCAATAACAAAGTTCATTGAAACTTCTACAAGCAAAACTCATCCCTTGCAGATAAGAGCAAATCGGTTACTGTCGAGAAGTTATATAGCCGGACGAAATATTGTTATCACTTCAGGGGAATCACCAGATGATCATCTTGTATTTATAACAGGTATGGGCCCAAAATATGGTGAAACTGAAAAAGTAAAATTACAAGAAGCAATTGGAGCAGAAGTATTTGACATTATAGATGTTTTACCCGGACTCACCTCAAAACAAAAGCAAGCAATGCGTTATATATTCATCGATACAAAATATCTGTTAGAGCTTGAAAAACTTTTATTACAAAGCTCAATATCAGAAGAAAACGCAGATGATATTAAATTTATACTTGAAAATATATCTCCTCAAATTCAACATATATTCAATCCATTAAAAGGTTTCATAGAATCCATAGATTTTGAAGAAACGGAATCAATTTCTTCAACGTCGTTCATTGCCCATAAAAAATTATTAGAAGATTTTTTAGAAAAACAAAAGATCACAACAAAGCAAGTTTGTTCTGATCTTTTACAAGGATTGTTAAAAATAGTAGAAGCTCACCTAGGCGCAACTCTAAGACAGAAAACTGTTGCTTTGGAATCTTTATCCAAAATGAAAGATATGTTATCTACAAAAGAGTTGTATTATAGAGAATTTATAATGCAAATTACATCCTTAGAACCTCTGGTTTTAAGTTCTTCCCTTGCTGGATTAAAACTCGTCGATGATGAAGATAAAAATCATGAACGAGCATTGGGAGATTTGTTTCA
>JAUNBT010000454.1:893-1991 GCA_030526985.1 Lachnospiraceae bacterium
GACTCTGCTCCGTACTTTTTTACTCAAAGAGACATGTGTGCTGTATGTGATCCACATGTTTGTAAATATTTTTCAGATAAAACGCCCTCTCCATTTTTTATTATATCTGCAAGGGAAGGCAATACTTCTGGACAAAAGTCTGTAGATCAAATTTTTTCTTTGTCTACAGGGGAGTGGAAACTAATAGGAATACCTCATGAGGGTAGTAAATTACACTATGAAGCACAAAACACTAAAGTACAACGTTTTTTGTTACCCGATTTATATTCTAATAAGGTTGTTTTACAAACTAAAAGAGATGATTGTTTATTAAAAACCAGATTTATTGTAACTAATTTTGATACTGTAAAAAATCCCGTACAAAACCTAAGAAATTTGATTATTATTGGTAAAAATTTAGATATCCTCCCAGAACAATTAAGAGAAGTAATTGCCTCGCTAGAAACGATAAATAGTGATGTATGGAGAGAATTAACAATTATCATTGGTCAACCAATAAGTTAATTATGATATTTTATAAAATGAATTCATATTTTCCTTTCTATTGAGACAACGCTTCCTTCATTCAGTTGGCTAAGTTTCTTCTCTTTGAGCTTCTGATAAAACTTTCAGCCGTCCTATCACTTTTTCTATTTACATTGCTTTTCTCAATTCCCCACCAACAGCATCTTCCCACGTCGTTTTAAAGAACCGTCGCCATTGACGTATGAATAAAGAGTCGCGGTTGTAATGTTTAGTTTCTTCGCAACATCGGATGCAACTGATTTTGGATCACTCATTGCAGCAATCGCTATTCGAAGTGACGAAGCATCCATTTTTCTTGGCCTTCCTCAATTGCGTCCTCTCGCTCTCGCTGCTTTAAGCCCTGCTTTTGTCCTCTCTATTATCAGTTCTCTTTCAAACTCAGCAAGCGCTGCAAATATCCCAAAAACTAATCGTCCATTTGGAGTTGTCGTATCAATTTGAGCTCCCTGCCCTGTCAAAACTTTGAAGCCTATGTTCTTTTGACGTAATTCATCTATCATTGTAATGAGACTCTTCAAATCACGTCCAAGTCTATCCAATTTCCAAACTACAAGGGTGTTCTCCGGCTGTAGT
>JAUNBT010000455.1 GCA_030526985.1 Lachnospiraceae bacterium
CCTGTCTTTGACAGTTGTGAAAACAAAAAAGTCCGTAAGCCCTTTATTTATAAGGGTTGCGGGCTTTTTCTGCTTTGCAGCGATATGTGCTAAATTATTTGTGATTGCCAGAGATGTTTTTTGTTGACTTTATAATGCTTCGCATTGATGATTTTGATATGAATTCATAATCAGTATGGAAATTGAACTTTTTGTGAAGCAAATCTGTTAGGTCGGTTCTCTTATAGGAGGGTGTATATCCACTATTTTTAGATAATAAGGTCATTTGCATAGAACGTAAAGCGGACAGTATTTCTTCACAGGTATAGTTGCTGTTAAGTTTCTTTTCCAATAGTCGATAAATCAACAAACTAATGTAACAAGTTAAGAAATGTGCCTTGATTCTGTCATCTCGTCTTACATAAACAGGTCTTGCTTCGAATTCTGTTTTCATTATTCTGAAATTTTCTTCTATCTCCCAACGCTGTTTGTTAATACGAAGTATTTCGCCTACGTCACCCTCAAGGTTGGTTATGACTGCGTAGAATCCATCATATTTTGCTTCTTCCTGTATTCTGTCTATATCCAGCTCATATACATTATGCCCTGCAATTTCGCCATCACTTGTAACAGAAGTTTCTTTTATAAAACGGGCAGGGTCATTCTGATTCTTTCCCTTTCTTTTTTTTCCGGGCTTATTGATTATTTTCTCTGCTCGTTCAACTTGTCTGTTTCTTATGGTTTGCTGATATTTTTTATATTTAGGAGAATAGGTTACAATCATAGTTTCATCCATTTCTCCTGTTACGACTGGAATTTCTTTGTAGAAAACAGTATTAAAAATTTCGTCAGCGTTTTCATCAATGGTACGCAAATCAATGAATTTATCCGATCCCATTCGCCTAAAATTTGTGGGTGACAAAGCCAGGGCTTTGTCCTCTTTTTTTAGTTTTTTTAATGAATGGGTAATGACATAACCTCGATTTCCAAAACTATTGAAGCGACGATTGTTCTTGCTGCCAAGACCTGCATCGGAACAGAAAACGAATTCACTACAATTAAAATCCCGAATGATAGTAGTTTCCAAAGGTTTGAGAGTAGTCTGTTCATTTTGATTGCCAGGGAAGATATCGAAAGCAAGTGGAATGCCATCTGCATCCATGAAGAGTCCCATGGTAACAATAGGATTAGGTCTGTTTTCTTTTGATTTACCATAACATTTGTCACCATCTTCCTGTTCTATCTCAAAGTAATAATTCGTACAGTCGTAATAAAGGATTTTTGTATTACGTGAATGAATAAAGTTTGAATTACGGTAAAGTTCTTCCTGAATAAAGGAAGCTTCCTGCGCCATGATTGATAGGGAGCGATAAACATTCTGCAGAGAATATTTAGGTGGTTCCATTAAAGTTTGGCAGAATGAGTAACTGCTTAATTTACTTGAAGGAGAAAGAATTCTTGCATAAATAAGGTCGGTCAGAATAGCATGAAAATCGTAAGTATATCTGTGTCTGGATTTAATATTTCTGCAAATGTTGTCCATTCTCAAATCTGTACATATTTGTTGCAAGAAAAGATAACCGACGTTGAAAGAACGTTCCTCCTCTTTCTGAATAAATACAGATTGAGACAGGGAAACAGAAACATTACCATGTTTTGCTGAATATTCAGTGGAATCCTTTTTTGCTTCTTCTTTTGCCCAATCCATCATTAAATTTTGGTTGCCAGAAAAGCGTTCCAGTAATTCGTCGAGTCTTCCAAGTCTTCTAACCACCCTTGAAGAAGTCTTGCCATCAGGTTTTCTGTATGAGTGCATGATATAAACACTTTTATTTTTTCCAGTTCCATTAATTGCAGCGTACATAGTATAATCACCTCTCATGCTATTATACCACATATAGCACAATATAGCACGTATTATTTCATAAAATTTGACAAAAAAATAAGCCTACAATGGCTTAAAATAAAGGATTATGAAAATCGAGTAAAAAAACAAGTGTCAAACTCCCG
>JAUNBT010000456.1 GCA_030526985.1 Lachnospiraceae bacterium
TTTAACTGAAAACTTCCTGCTGTTATCATGGAAAAGACGTCCCATGGATTTCTCCCTGACATGACTAAATCATAATGACCCATCAGACATAAAAGTATAATCGCAAGGAGCACAAGGTACTTTAAATATTGAAAGATTCCGATCATTTTATCGGACATCTTTGGCAATTTTTTCTTCGTCTTTTTCTGAATCCAGGAGGAAAGGGCATAGACCCCGTCTCCTAATGTTCCAAAGGCACATCCATAGCCGCAAAAAAATCGGCCAAAAAGGATGGTATAAAAACAGATGACAAGTAATGCGGTTAAAAATGCACTGAGAACGATCGGTTCTCCCTGCCCCATCTTTTTAAATATCTCTTTGATTCCAGAAAAAGATGTGGCAAAAACGGCAGGATATAAAATAAGGAAGAGAAGTTGTATGACAGCACGTATGTAACGGATTCTTTTTCGTTTTGTAGGCTTTCTTTTCTTCATTTTACTGCACCGCCTTTTCTAAAGCCGCTTTCGTTCCTTCTATAATTCCGGTTGAACTGAAGGTTGCCCCACTTATCGTATCCACCTGGGCTGACTGGGCCTCTAAAATTTTGTCTGTCACTTCTTTTGCTGTTTCAAGGTAAGCGGCATCTTCATTCGGTGCCGAGATTACTTCAACCCCTGTTATCTTTCCCTCTGCGACTGTTACACTGACCGTTACCTCTCCACCAAAGCCTGTCCCAGTCCCCTCATAGGTGCCGTCGGTATAGGATTGTTCCCCTGTAGCACCTTCTGTACCTGCTCCCTCAGCTGTTGCTAGAATTTCTTCCATCTCACTGAGCTGACGGCCGGATTCATTCAATGCGGCCTGCAGGTCTTTCTTTTCCAACATTTGATTATAGCCAAATAATACAGCTGCTACCAAAATCAGATTCCATAATCTTGACTTAAAATATCCATAGTTTTTCATAATCGCCTTTCTCCCTGTTTACTCTGCAATGAAATAGCCCTCTGCCATCAATGAAAACTGTTCTTTTAATCCATCTGTGACAAATACATTTTTATCTGAATCCACGAAAATGCCTTCTGCGCCGTATTCCTCTAAAAGCTTAAGTCCCTTTTCTTTTCCAAGAACAAAGCAGGCGGTGGAAAGTCCATCGCTTAATAAGCCCGAATCACACACGATTGTTGTGGAAATCAATCCACTTTCCGCCGGGTATCCGGTGTCCGGATCTAAGATATGATGATACCGTTTCCCGTCTTTTATAAAATATTTTTCATAATCACCGGAAGTGGATATGAATTTTTCTCCGGAAAAGCTTAAGGTTCCAAGATACTCTCCCTCCTCACTTCTCGGATCTGCAATCGCCACAGTCCAGTCACTTCCATCTTCTTTTGTTCCGTAGGTGAAAATGCTTCCGCCGACAGAGATGACTGCCGCTTTTGCTTCTTCATTTTCCTGAAGCAGAGTGTAAATCTCATCGCAGCCGATTCCTTTTCCGACAGAGCCAAGATCTAAGCTCATATCCTCCGGAAGCCAGATGGTATTCTCTTCCTGCTTGATTTTTTCATATCCTGTGTCAGCTAAAAGGGTCTGTATTTCTTCCTCATCTGGGACCTCTTCCGTAGAATCCTCCCCATCGATGTTCCAGAGTCGGGAAAGTTTTCCTATGGTAGGGTCCAATTTTCCTTCGCTCTTTTCGGCGAGCAAAAGAGTCTGTCTCAAATAGGAAGAAGTTTTATCAGAAACTGTGATTCCCTCTTCTTTTCCGGCACTTTGATTTAGAAGGTCAATCTCTGAGCCCTCCACCCGCCAG
This sequence comes from Lachnospiraceae bacterium, assembly GCA_030526985.1. GTDB lineage: Bacteria > Bacillota > Clostridia > Lachnospirales > Lachnospiraceae > SIG292. The sequence continues at coordinate 1,790 of JAUNBT010000456.1, forward strand.
GAAATCAGATTGTCCTCAATCTCCGTCAGCTTATCTAAGTAGGTGGCTGTCAAATCCTCTCCAGTGGAATAGACCGTCTGGCTGATTACCGTTCCCATGGCAAAGTCTGTGTTTGTGTACTTCAAAATCTCGGCTTCTGTAACAGCCATCGTGCTTTCTTCCCCAGTAGTCTGGCTGCATCCGGTGAGCAAAAGCAG
>JAUNBT010000094.1 GCA_030526985.1 Lachnospiraceae bacterium
TAAAAGCAAACAAGGGAAAAGGTGGAATTGATGGTATGCAGGTGGATGAACTTCTGCCCTTCCTAAGAGAAAACCAAGATACCCTAATCCAAGAGATAAGGGACAGCAGATATAAGCCAAACCCAGTTCGAAGGGTAGAAATACCCAAAGAAGCAAAAGGTGAGTTTCGAAAGCTTGGAGTTCCAACAGTGGTTGAACGAGTTGGATAAGGAACTGGAACGCAGAGGACACAGATTTGTCCGCTATGCAGATGATTGTATGATTTTCTGTAAAAGTAAGAAGAGTGCAGAGAGAACATTAGAAAACATCCTTCCATTTATTGAGAGAAAACTTTTTCTAAAAGTAAATAGGAAGAAAACAAAGGTGGCTCATATCAGCAAAGTCAAGTATCTTGGATATAGCTTTTATAGATACAAGGGCGAATGCAGATTCAGAGTACACCCAAAGTCAGTTGCCAAAATGAAAGATAAAATCAGACAGCTGACAGACAGAAATAATGGAATGAGTAATGCGACAAGAGAAGAAAAGTATCAACAGTATGTGCGAGGATGGGTAAATTATTTCAAGTTCGCAGACATGAAAGGTCTTCTTAAATCCACAGATGAATGGGCAAGACGCAGAATCAGAGCGGTCTATTGGAAACAGTGGAAGAAAGTCAGAACTAAGTACAAGATGTTAAAAGCACTTGGACTGGAGCATTGGAAAGCGATGGAACTTGCTAACAGCAGAAGAGGATACTGGAGAATGGCACAAGTGCTAAACTCTGTATTCACAAATAAAATAATAGCCAAGTTGGGATATACAGCCTTCCTTGACTATTATCTAATAGTTTATGAAAACTAAGGAACCGCCTTGGTACCGAACGGTATGCCAGGTGGTGTGAGAGGTCGGCTAATCAACTAATGATTAGCCTCCTACTCGATTGAACGCAAACGGCGAAGCCGGCTACGTTCATGAAAAAGAAAGCGGAGCGGATTTAGAATATCTGCTTGAATACGGTAATCCATACAATAATTCATACAAAAAAAGATGTTTACATCAGGAGGTAGTTATGAGTAACAAAAAAGAAACAAAAAATAAGATGGGCACGGAGCCTGTCGGAAAGTTAATGCTCAGTATGGGGATTCCGATGATTTTATCCATGATGCTGCAGGCGGTTTATAATATTGTAGACAGTGCCTTTGTATCGAACATGCCGCAAAACGGAGAAGCGGCGTTAAATGCTCTGACACTGGCATTTCCAGTGCAGATGCTTATGGTTGCAGTTGGAATTGGTACTGGAGTGGGAACGAATGCCCTGCTTTCAAAATGTTTAGGACAGGGCGATAAGGAAAGGGCGAATAAGGCGTCCGGAAACGCAATCTTTTTGGGGATTGTGATTTATATTGTCTTTTTACTGTTTGGTATTTTTGGAACAGGAATTTATATCCGGTCGCAGACGAGTAATCCGATGATTCTTGAGATGGCAGAGGAATATTTGAGAATCTGTTGTGTATTTTCCATGGGAATTGTATTTTTCTCTATTTTTGAAAAATTACTGCAGGCGACAGGACGTTCTATGCTTTCCACCACATCCCAGATTACAGGGGCAGTAATTAATATTATCCTGGATCCGATTTTAATCTATGGTCTTTTTGGAATTCCGGCAATGGGGGTAAAAGGAGCTGCTTATGCGACAGTAATCGGCCAGATTGCATCCTTTCTGGCGGGATGGTTCTTCCATATAAAATATAATAAAGAGATTAAGAATGGTCTTTCTTATATGAAGCCTTCTCTTAAAATTATTGGAAGAATTTATTCCATTGGACTTCCGGCGATTATTGCACAGGCATTGATGTCATTTATGACATACGGACTGAATGTAATATTGGGAACAATTGGAGAAAATGTAGTGACAGCATATGGTTTGTTTTATAAGATTCAGCAGTTTATTTTGTTTGCTGCATTTGGACTTCGAGATGCGATTACGCCGATTGTATCCTTTAATCATGGGATGAAGAATAAAAAGAGAATCAATCAGGGTGTAAAATATGGTATGGGTTATACTCTTATTATTATGGCAGTTGGTCTGATTGTGTTGGAACTATTTGCAGTTCCATTTGCAGGAATTTTTGGACTTTCAGGAGAAACACAGGATTTATGTGTCAGTGCAATGAGAGTGATTGCAATCAGCTTTCCATTGGCGGGAGCGAATGTGGCATTTCAGGGTATTTTCCAGGCCTTAGATGGAGGAATGGAGTCGTTGATTGTGTCTGTATGCCGGCAGTTTTTATTTGTAATTCCTGTGGCATGGGGATTTTCCTTCCTTGCAAAACGACCGGGAGGACATGTCTGGTATGTATGGCTTACTTTTATTATCGCAGAATTTGTATCTGTACTGATATCGATTTGGTTTTATAAAAGACTGAATCAAAACAAGATGAAACATATGGAGGAGGCAGCAGCATAATGAAGAAAATTATTACAATCAGCAGAGAATATGGAAGTGGCGGAAGAGAGATTGGAAGACGGCTTGCAGAAGAGTTAGGGGTGCCATTTTATGAAAAAAATCTGATTGATAAGGTGGCAAAAGAGACAGGATTATCAGAAAAATATGTGGAAAGTCAGGGAGAATATGCACCGCAGAAAAATATTTTTGCTTACGCCTTTGTAGGAAGGGACAGCGAAGGAAGTTCTGTGGGAGACCGTCTGTATAATGCACAGACTAAGATTATTCGTCAAATTGCGGAGGAAGGCAGCTGCGTGATTGTGGGACGATGTGCAGATTATATTTTGCGGGACAGGAAAGATTGTGTCCATGTATTTATCCATGGGGAGAAAGAAGTAAAATGTAAGCGAATTATGGAACTGTATCACTTGACAAAAGAAGAAGCGATAAGAGAAATGCACAGTATGGATAAAAAGCGGGCAATTAATTACAATTATTACACCGAACAGAACTGGGGAAAAGTGGATAATTATACCATAACGTTAAATAGTAGTGAATTAGGGTATGAAAAATGTATTCAGTTGATAAAATTGTGTATGGAATAAATAATTTGAATCCAGTTATAATACAAGCAAGTCTGACCTATCCTCTATGCTTCTGGGCATAGAGGTGGGTGACTTGCTTGATATGATTAAATATGAATATCTTTTTTTCGCATTATTTTTTTTGCAATGAAAATTGCAATTCCACAGTATAAAACAGCCAGACCGATGTAGAGAAGTCGTATTAAGAAAGATGTGGTTTCGGAAAATCCCATCAGTTGGTTTAAAACTGAAATTTTTCCGAAGTCAATATTCGTTTTGATATAGAGCAGCTGTTCCACTATGGGAAGACCAATACCCAAAAGAACGCACAGCAAAATGCTTGTCAGTTCTTTTTTCATAATAATTGCAATTAGCATAAAAAAGGCATGTAAAAATGTAAACATAAGATACATCTCGATAAAGGAAAGCAGTGCTTCTAAAATATTTCCGGTTTTCATTCCGTCTTCTGTAAAAAATGCAGCATAGATAGACAGAATCAGTACGCTGACTGCCAGCATAAGCAGACATAAGACACAAAGGGTTGCAAACTTAATGGAAATAAAGCTGGCTCTGTCTTTTGTGGAAGTAACAATATTTTTGATTTGTCCACATTGAAAGTCCAGTTGGATGTAAGCACTTATAAAAATGGCCAGAAAGAAAATGAGGATAAAATAGGAGTTTGTAATGGTTCCTATTACGATAGGTAAAGTGATACCTCCTTTTACTCTCATTTCTCCCAAGTTAAGGCCAACGGCAATCAGATAACCAAGAATCGTAATCCAGAAAGCTTTGCTGAAGCGAAGGCGTTTTATTTCCATAGTGATTAATCTAAACATAATGTTCTCCTCCCATCAATTGGAGGAATAATTCCTCTCCCTTTTGGCTGCTGATATAAAGCTCGTCGACTGGAATTTGGGCTTTATATAACATTTTATTTATCTCGTAGCTTTTTTCGTCATTTTCATAAGGAATCTGAATCAGACCGTTATCAAAGACTGGCAGAGATTCTTTTAACAGCTTCATTGCTTTTTCGGGCGTTTTTGTCCGGATAAATAATCGGGCTTTTCCCATGTGGGCAATGTCTGTTGCAGATAATTCTTTTACCAGCTTTCCCTCGGCAATGATGCCAAAGCGGTCAGCAATTTTTTGGAGTTCTCCTAAAAGATGGCTGCTGATCATGAAAGTGATGTTTCTTTCCTTTCGGATTTTTAAAATCATATCCCGGATATCTAAAATCCCCTGGGGATCTAGACCGTTGATTGGTTCGTCCAGAAGAATAAATTCCGGCCATCCAGCTAAAGCTAGGGCAATTCCCACCCGTTGGCGCATTCCAAGGGAGAAATCTTTGACTCGCTTTCTTTTTGTATTTTCAAGTTTTACATATTGTAACAATTCTTTTGCGTGGGTTTTGGGCTTTCTTATGTTCATAAGATAGCATTTTGTTAAAATGTTTTCATAAGCAGATAAATTAGGCATCAAAGCCGGTTCTTCGATTAGAGCCCCGATTGGCATATGATGGGATATGCGTTGCTCTTCTCCTTTTATAAAGACACTGCCGCTTGTCGGTGTATACATGTTGCAAATCATTTTCATCAATGTGGTTTTCCCGGCTCCGTTACGGCCTACCAGGCCATAGATTTCTCCCTGTTTAATATGGAGGCTGATACTATCATTTGATCTTACTTTTCCGAATTGTTTTGTAAGGTCTTTTGTTTCTAACATAATTTCTGTCATCGGTTTCTCCTTATAGTATGTCTCTTCGATTGGCGATAGTAACTGTTATCCTGTATAAAATGAAGGTATAAATTATCGCAAGTATCCCATGTTTTAAAACTGTGCCGGCATCATAGGTTCCTCCACTTGAAAATGCAAACTGTAACACACTGATTTTGTCCAGTGAAATTCCCAGATAGTTTTTGATCATCCCATAAATCATAGAGGGGATGATATAAAGGGCAATCAAGATATAACTGCAAAAGGAAGCTCTTTTAAAAAGCATGGCTGCAAGCATCAGGATTGTAAGAGGAACGTCTGCAATAAAGGAATAGGAAAGGATAAATATAATCAATTCCTCCATATTTCCAAGTACCATGTTATTTTTAAATAAAATAAATCCGGCAGCTGTCATGCAGATTACCACTGCAGTCACGGACAGGAGGGAAATGAGGTACATGTAAATCAGTTTTGAGCCGATAAATGTGCCTCTTGATTTTGTGACAGAGCAGATATTTTTTATATTTCCATACTCATAATCTACAAGAACTTCTCCTACAGACAGCAAGCAAAGGCATGCAAAAAACAGTCCGAATTGAAATCCCATATAGGAAACGTAAGTAGCGCAATAGGAATCCGCTGCAGTGTCTGTATTTATTCCGAAAAAGTCAGAAAAATGGATACTTATGATGAGCATGATAATAGATAGAAAAATTCCGGCAATAATATAAAAAATCTTTCCACTTTTCAATGTTCTTCTAAAGTCTAACAGAATGGAATTAAGCATAATTTTCGCCTCCCATGATTTGTATAAAGAAATCCTCCGCGTCAAGATGTTCCATATAAATCTCATATACTTTAATCCCTGCGGTAAGGAGCCTTTCATTTAAAATGGCCGGCTCTGCTTTCTCTTTCGAAATTTTTAAAACATGATCAGAGATAGGAATATCACCGAGATCGAGGAGCAGTTCTCTGGCCTCTGTTGGTTTATCGACCCGGATACATAGATTCGTTTTTGTAAGCTGATCCATCTCTTGGCGGGAAAGTTCTTTTACTAACTTTCCTTTGGAAATGATTCCAAAATAATCAGCCACTTTTAAAAGTTCATCTAAGAGATGACTGCTGATTAAAATGGTCATTCCTTCTTTTTTCATTTTAGAAAGAAACTCTCTTACTTCGATGATTCCCTGAGGATCCAGGGCATTAATTGGTTCGTCCAGTAAAACTAATGATGGAAAACCACAAAATGCCAGTGCGATTCCTACTCGCTGGCGCATGCCAAGAGAAAAATTTTTGACGGCTTTTTTTCCGGTTTTCTCTAATTTCATCGCTTCTAAAAGTTGTTGTGCCTGTTTGTCTGGCTGCTTTACATTCATCAGACGGCATTTTGAGAGGAGATTTTCATATGCGGATAAATTCGGCATATATCCCGGTTCTTCAATTAAGGTGCCTACAGCCTGATGATGGCGGGGAGATTCCTTTTTCCCATTGATGTAGATGTCTCCGGATGTTGTGTGGATTAAATTTGTAATCATCTTCATGATGGTTGTTTTTCCGGCACCATTTCGCCCGACCAGACCATAAACCGCCCCTTTGGGAATGTGGAGGGATACATGGTCTACAGCAGTCTGGCTTCCAAATTTTCTCGTCAGCTCTTTTGTTTCTAGTCCATAGTTATTTGACATAATTTTCTCCTTTTTTATTAATGTGTATATTATACATAAATGCTCATTGCTTTGCAATTTTTATTGAATGAAACATGTCTGTTGTGATAAAATTAAGAAGCGATAGGGGAATATTTTTTATATAGAGAATAGAGGATTAAAGGATGAGCTTATTTTATATCGACGAAGCAGATGAATTGAATGAACTTGTTGAAAGAATGTCAAACAGGCAATATGAGCAGTCACCAGGATTATATGATGACCTGCCGGAGCGGGCAAAGAAATTTATGAAGCGGGATTTCTATTAAGGCATATCTTATTTGTACACTGCACTAAAACTCAAAAAAGAGGCAGTCTTTACTTCTTACATTAAATGGACCTATCATTATTTAAGCTATTTAATGATTTATGTTTCAAGGGAGAAAATGACGAAACAGATTAAGGATTTTTATGAAGCAATACGGTTTTGTATTTTGGATGAAGTGAATGAAGAGGAGCGCGGATTAGTTCAAATGTATTTTGAACATGCCAATGATTTGATTGACCAGCTTAGAAAGGGGAAACCCTATGAGAGTTTTAGAAGAATGTCCGAATATGAACAGGAGATTGAGAGATATCTTGATTTGATTTTACATAATCAGACAAGAGAAGCCCTTTCCTATTTTCAAATGCTTGAAAATAGAGGAATTGAGATAGATACAATATATGTACAGATTATTCAGGAAATTATGCACCGGATTGGTGAGCTTTGGTTTGAAAATAAAATCAGTGTAGCCCAGGAGCATTATGCGACAGCAACAACACAGATGGCAATGGCCCAGCTATATCCAAGTATTTTTGCAGCTCCATCGAATCATCATACTGTGATAGGATGCTGTATGGGAGGAGAATTGCACGAGATGGGAATACGAGTGATTATGGATTTATTCACAAATCACGGGTATAACAGCATTTTTCTCGGTGCCGGTGTTCCAGTTGAGTCATTACTGAAAAAGATGGAGGAACAGAGTCCGGATTTACTGGTATTATCCGTCACGATGCCACAACATCTTATCTTATGTCAGGAGACGATAGAGGCAGTCAAAAAGGGAAGACCCGGATTACGGATTGCCGTTGGCGGCAGAGCATTTTGTGATATGGATGATGAATGGAGACAATGGGGCGCTGATATATATACGAAAGATGCGGAGGAATTGATTCAATGGACAAATCAGGAACTCAGATTAACCGAAGAGTAATGGAAACAGAAACGATAACAGAAGCAGGCAGTGTGCAGTTTTATTTGGAAGAAATGCAGCGGATGAATAATCAGCTCCTTGATACCCAAAGAGAATTGATGAGAGCATTAAAAATAGCAGAAGATGCGAAAAGGGAAAAAGAGCAATTTTATTCTGCGATGAATCATGATATTCGTATACCGCTCAGCACAATTAGTGGGCTGACGAAACTTGCATTAGATGAAATTGAAAATACAGATAAGGTAAAAGAGAATCTGGAGAATATAAAAAAATCCAGTGAATATATCACTTCTATTATTACGGATATTCTAGATATCGGCCAGATGGAGAAGAATAGCTCCCCGTTGGAAGAGACTCATTTTTGTCTTCAGGAGGAGATAGAAAAAATTAGGACTATGATGAGTCCACTTTTTGAAAATAAGCATCAAATCCTGATTTGTGATATGCCACAAACACAATATTATTTATACGGGAGCTGGAAGCATGTTCGCCGGATTATAACGAATCTATTATCCAATGCTTCGAAATACACGCAGCATGAAGGAAGGATTGTCATGTCTGTGGCGGTGGAAGAAGATGAGAAGAATCATTTATGGACAACGATATCCGTACAGGATAACGGAATGGGAATGACGGAGGAACAGAGAAAGAATCTCTTTACCCCTTATTTTCGAACGGATCGGGCAGAGGTGAAAATGATTCAGGGGACAGGTCTTGGACTTGCCATAGTAAAACGTTTTACCAGATTATGTGGAGGAAGCATAGAGGTGGTCAGTCAGGAAGGCTGCGGAAGCACATTTACAGTTAAAATTCCGTTTGCAAGAGGAGTCAGACAACTTACAGATTTGGATTTTTTGCTAAAATCAAAACTACAGGATAGAGACCTTTGCTATTTACTTTGTGAAGACAATCAAATCAACACAAGAATGATAGGAAAACTGCTTGAAAAATATGGAATCCAAATGGATTCTGCTGAAAATGGAAAAGATGGTATAGAACTGTTTCAGGCAAATCCACATAAATATGCCGGTGTGTTTATGGATATGTATATGCCGGTAATGGGTGGATTAGAAGCTGTCAGACGAATTCGTCAAATGGATGCGGAGATTCCGATTGTTGCATTGACCGGAGAGAAAGATTTGACAGCGAAAAAAAAGATGCAGGGAATTGGGGTAAATGAGATTCTTGAAAAACCGTTGGATGTCCAAAAGTTTTATAAAACAATTTATCATTTTATAAAATAAACAGACAGGAAAATAGGTTACCTGCCTGTTTGTCTACTAAGACTGAGATTCTGTTTTTGTATATTGATCTGTAATATCCATATAATAACCGATAATCTGCTCCACTTTTCCGTTGGAATCAAAGAGCGGTTTACAGCTGATCTTAATCCAATGCTTTGTATTGTTCTGGCCGCGTATGGGGAGTTCGCAGGTGGGTTCTTCATCAAGGCTACAATTGTGATAGGAATTTTCAATGTATTCCCGGAACAAGTCTTTATATTCCTCATATAAGAAAGAAGAACAGTAAATACTCTCAGGAAAATTTGTCAAAATAAAGGTGTCGCCCTCTTCCTTACAGTAAGGATTGTCAGCAAGAGTCCCGATTTGGCCAGTAGGATAAAGAGTGAAAATTCCAGTGGAAATATCCCATGTCCAATGGCTGATGTGAGTCCGCAGGAAAATACTGTTTGTCTTTTCTTTTAAAACATTCAGCTCGTTTTCCAGACGGAAAATACGGCCAATCAATTCTTTTTCAGTCGTTCTTGCAGGTGTTACATCCGAAAGAGAACAATGATAGAGAAAACTCTCCCCTTGTTTTCTTAAAAAGAAAGCTCTAAAATGAATCCACATGATAGTATGATCCTTGCGAAAACGACGTACATAGCTATCTGCACCAGTGTAAGGACGTTTGTAAGCTTTTTTCAGTGCAGAGAGCAGGAGCGGGCGATCATCTGGATAAACATAGTTTAATATATTAGTATCACATTCATCTAAGTCGATTGGGTCTAATCCCAAAAGGTGATAGTAATGTTCATTTACCTGAAGCAAATTAAGGTTATCACCGGATAATTCATAAACTGCAACAGGACCGATAATGCTGTTTAACAGTGCTTCGCTGAAAAGGTCTTCCTGTAAAAGGCCTTTTAAATGAATCTGTTTCATCTGTTTTGCACAGATTCCACGATAATCAATATTGAACGGGTCAGAAAGCAGGGCTTCAAAATGCTCAACAGGAAGAGGACGGTAAAAATGATAGCCCTGGCCATACAGGCATCCCATATTAAGAAGATACTTCATCTGTTCTTCGTTCTCTACCCCTTCTGCAATTGTGCGAAGTCCCATAATCTGGGTCATATTGATAATAGATTCTAAGATGCCCAGTCCTTTTTCTGTACTGTCATGATCCATCTTTAAAAAGCGCATATCTATTTTTAAAATATCCACATTGACATCTTTTAACATATTAAGAGAAGAATAACCACTTCCAAAATCATCCATTAATACAGTAAATCCAGCATTTCGGAGCTGATTAATTGTATTGTTGATGATATCTTCATCGTCTGCATAGGCACTCTCTGTAATCTCGATTTCGAGCAGTGCAGATGGGAGGCTATATTTTTGAACCAGTTTGGAAAAATGGTCTGCAACATCTAATGTGTAAATATCTACCCGGGATACATTCACGGAAATCGGAATAGGATGATTTCCAAGTTCAATCCATCGTTTTAAATGTTGGCAGACAAGGTCCCACAAATAAATATCCAAATCAACAATAAATCCGTTCTTTTCAAGAAGCGGAATGAATTCACCTGGAGGCACAATTCCCCTTGTCGGGTGGTTCCATCGAATCAGGGATTCCAGTCCGACAATCTTGCCGGAAGACATATTGCATTTTGGCTGAGCATAAAAAAGAAATTCTTTATTCTCCAGTCCGCTTTGAATTTCAGTCAGCAAAAGATGATTATCTTCTAATGTCTGCATCATGGATGGGTTATAATAACAGCTTCTCGAAGCGTAGTTTCCCTTCACGGAAGAAAGAGCAATGGATGCCCGATCATACATCGTACTTACAGATATTGTTAAATTATCAATCGGATAAATGCCAAAAGCCGGAAGAAAACCGGAATTCTTGCCATATTGGCGGATGTAACCTAAAATCCGGGATTGAAGACTCTCAATTAATTCCGGCTGATAGGGAAGAATAATGCAAAAATCATCCGCACCCATATAACCACAGATACAACTGCATACTTTATGAAAATGATCAAGCTGTTGAGCAACGTTAATCAGAAAGCGGTCGCCTGCCTCCACTCCATACCATTCGTTAAAGAGTTTGAAATGATCAATGTCAATCGCAATGAGACAATAGGTAAGCGGTTCACTATTTTGTAAAAAAGCAGCAGCATCCTCAAAAAAGGTTAACTTTGAACGAAGCGGAAGCTTATCTGTCAGTCGAAAATCAGTAGATGCGGGAAGACTGGAGGAGGATAGGCGGTTTGCAATGATGACATGACATGCCTCGTTTCCAGGCCAGTCGATCTGAGCGGTTCTTACAGCGTACCAGTTTTGAAATACCTCTATATAATAGGTATTATGATCTGTATTTGCGAAAAGGGGACACTTCTGACAAGGACAATCTGCATGATAAAGGGCACGATAACAAGGTTCCCCAACTTTTAAGTCAGAGAAATACTTCGTCATCGTATCATTAAAATACAGAAGTTCATAATCATCATTCACAATATATATATTTGTCTCAAAATTTGTATTGATATGAGCCATAAAATGTTCCCGCTTCCCATTGGTTATTT
>JAUNBT010000457.1 GCA_030526985.1 Lachnospiraceae bacterium
TCTAAAACTTTCCCCTCTCCCACGTAACTTATGAGGAACTTTCCTGTGCAATGTACCAGATATTTCTGCAATAAATCCGGGTTCATCTTGCAATAAGGTGATGTAATTCAACGCGTTTATTTTCGAAGCCAAAAGGCGCTAACCCTTGTCACATCCGTAACCTAGTGCGAGGAGTAAATTCAAAGATGTCATTTCTTTGAATTACTATCCTTTTATCGAAGGAGTTTTTACCCATTTTTTCGATATATATGGTACATGATAGTCATTATGCGCCAGAACCCTATTAAGGGTGACATGGTACACATGTTCGCCGAAGACCTCAAGGTTATTGACGTATTGCGGTCCGGGACGAGGCTGTTTTTGGACAACTCGTCTGGTTTCCCCATTATACAGCAAAACGCGTTCGCCTTCAACCAGCTTGTCCGCCTCGATAAAAGCTTCTCGATCAACTGACCAGATCGGATGATTGACCGTACAACCAATCTTATCAACTCCCTCAAACAGAAGATCAATGACGTTGTTGGCTATATGACGGAAACGATTTGTTACAACATTGCCAGGACCTTCCTTGATTTCAATGTTCTCTTTGATCGAAATCAACGTTGCCCTGCCAACGGTTCCCATTTCCGAAAAATCAATATAGACTTCAATATTGCAATCTTTGCCGTCACTGCTCTTCTGACGTATCGCGTTCTTCAGTAATTCATCTGAAGTTGTAGTTTCTAATACTTCACGTAAAATGATCTTTTCAGTTTCAAGCCAGTTCTTCGGACACAGGAGTTCTATATAACTGTATGTTCCATCTGGTTTCTTAAAAAGAAGATTGTATCTGGCATGAGGTATTTCCGTAAGAATGGATTCGTCCAGACCGTCATTTTCCTGCGGATTCTTGCCGACCACCCGTTCACCGAGCTGGATATCCTGAATTTTCGCTCGGTGAACCGAAGGATTTGTCTTTTCCGCATTAGCCAGACTTGACGTTGCTGATACTTCGTTCTGCGTGCTCCGATCCCAAATAATGGCAAAGGTAAATGCCAATACCGTAAGCAAAAACCATATTGCAAGCTGTTTTGTCTTCTTGCTGTGTTTCATCGATCTTCTTCTATTTTTATGGGCTGTATTAATCTTTTTTGTGGACATTCAAGGAAGAATTTTTAATCTCTACCTTAAACTGTACTTTCCCCAGAATTTGTACTTTCCCATAATTGTGAAAGGTTGCCATTTTCTGTCGGGTTTATTAAATGGAACTTTTTTTACTCATCATGGAATATTTTTCTATTGGCCATGGATAGTCAAGTTGCTTAGAGCCTATCCTAAAACCGATTCAAATCCTAACCGGATTCGTTCCTTTCCTGCTTTCGCGTTGGTTTTAGGATAGGTTCTTAGTCTCCCTATCTTTCCATTAATGTTTTGTCGCTTTCAACCTCACGTCTTTGGATATTTTTTCCTTTCTTGGTTTAAGCTATTGTGGCACTTTTAAATTGACAATTTTGGCATTTTGCAGGACCAATCTTTACGTCAGCACCATAACTGATGTTATCAGGCCAACCACCTATGACGATAAAAAATATTCTTTCAAATACTCTCCAATGGTGATGATAACGCAGTCCGCCTCTTCTTTGGAACCAACGTAAATCAATATTATTGGCTAAATGTGTTTTCATTGTTCAACTCGGTTTCTTCGGCGCAAAAAGCATTCCTGGGGTGTCTGATAGTATCTGAATTTTCGCTCTTGAGCTGTGTATATCGACACTAGCAGGCATATGTCTATCCGATAGCTTGATCAGCGAAGCGGTCTTGCGAATTTTCTTTGTCTGTTGCGGATTGGCATTACTGCCAATAAAAAAGTATGAGAGGTACTACAAAAAATATTTCTATAAAGTTTCACACTAATATCACATTTTATCATTGCATGTTTCTTTGTATTTTAAAGTCTAAGAATCTAATTAGTCTTTTTTTCTAATACTGACA
>JAUNBT010000458.1:0-234 GCA_030526985.1 Lachnospiraceae bacterium
GTACATATACCTTGCCCGCTACTAATATGCATGAAGCAAGAGCTTTTAACACACATCTTGCTTTAGTGGTACCAACTGCACCGGAGTATTATGCAGATTGTATTGGCGGAAAGACCGGTGTGACCACAGTTGCTTTGAATACATTAGCCACAGCAGCACAAAGAGATGGAAAGACGTTGATTGCGATAACGCTTCGGGCAGATCCGGGACAGGTATGTGCGGACACAACAGCGA
>JAUNBT010000458.1:244-1963 GCA_030526985.1 Lachnospiraceae bacterium
GTATGAATATGGGTTTAATAATTTCACCAAGCTGGAATTAAATGGTGGTTCTGCAATGGTACCCAATAATGTAAAGGAAAGTGATTTGACTTCCAGAGCAACTGAAGCAGATGGTGAAGTTGTGAATAATTATTATTATGGAGATAAGTATGTGGGTGAGGCGATTCCAGTGGAAGAAACACCAGAGCCGACGGAAGAGGCACAGGAAGATGCTGCAGAAGATCAGGATACCACGGTAGTGGATACCGATTCCGCTATGGTAAATAATCCATTGCTGGATCACAAAGGATTTGCCGCAGTAGTAGGTGCATTATGCGGACTGATTGTTCTGGGAATTATCTTAATCATTATTAAATTGTTTACGAGAAGAAGATAAAATAGATTTAAACTGTATAATAGGACGGAAGAAATCATGAACAACTTGATAATTGGAATATGTGATGATGAGAAAGAAGAATGTGCATATCTGCAAAAATTACTAAATGAGCTTTTGAAAAACAGACAGGTGGAATTTCATGTTTATCAAAATGGAGCGTCTTTGTGTAGCGATTTGAATTCTGGCGATATCCATTTTTCCATGATTTTTCTGGATATTTACCTGGAAAATGAATTGGGAATTGATATTGCAAAGCAAGTCAAGAAGATTGATAAAGCGGTACCGATTATTTTCATTACCACCAGCCGTGATTTTGCAGTGGAAGCGTTCTCTGTTCGGGCATTTCATTATCTGGTAAAGCCGGTAACTGTGAGCGAATTGAAAAAGGTGTTGGATAGTTTGCTGGAAGAAATCGAAGAGGAACCATTTATTCAAGTTCAACAAGGTCACGACATTATTCGAGTATGGTTGAAAAATATTTGTTACCTTCAAAGTGATAACAAAGTAGTACATATTATGAATAATAAAAAAGATATTGTGGTCAATCATCCATTAAAAGAAATAGAAGTTAAGTTAAGCAGTGATTTTCTGAAAATACAAAGGGGATTTATTGTAAATATGGATTATATCAGCCATATGAAAGGTGATTCTTGTGTATTAAAGGACGGAAGAGAACTGCTGATAAGCAGAACGAACCGCTCCAAAATACGACAAATATATAAAGAATTCATATACAATAGAGCAATGGAGGAGGCAACCTAGTGAATGATTTTATGTTTTGTTTGCGTCAGGTTGCGGGATTTCTGGTGCAGACAGTTCCCTGTATCTATTTGAGTTTTGCAGCATTTTATCATAATGAGATACGTTTTAACAAAAGCAAGGTGATTGCAATTCTCTGTATATTTCAATTGTTTTCTGGGAGTGTACTTGCACTGCTTGTTTTCTATGAGAAAAACATTTCTTGGCTTGCTCAAGTACCATATGAAAATATCTATATCTCGATAGATATTTTCATTTATATCATTGCGTTCTGGTATGTGGTAATAGCAGATAAATATCAGAAGATTTTTGTTTTAAATTATTTCATTTTATTTGCTGCAATTGTATTTCTTAGTACCAATATGATATTAGGACGATATCCGGGCTATTATACCTATGTGGATGGTATTTATAGTGATGCTACCTTGTTGTTATACTGTGTTACGACATTATGTTTCTTTCCTCCAGCTTTTTTATTTATAAAGTATAAATTCAGGAAGTTTATTCATGAACGCCCACTTTCTGATATAAAGAAATATACAAAGGTGTTTATTTGTGAGAATATGCTCTATTTCTTTATTGTT
>JAUNBT010000095.1:0-8321 GCA_030526985.1 Lachnospiraceae bacterium
TAACCGTCCTTCTTCTATCGCCACAGGATAACAAAGAAGCATCTCTTTTCCCAACTCTGTGGCCACTGCGGCTATGACGCGCTTTCCTTCGGACAGCTGTTTTTCAATCACGGCTCTGGATTCTGTTGTGCCTGCAATGACAAGTACGTCGTATTGATTTTCTTCCACCAGACTGCCTCCTTCTCTTCCTTTTTCACAACTGTTTCAACATAACGGAAAATCTTCGGTTGTGCTTACAAACAGTTATCCTCTTTTCTCTTACAGGTTCTTTTTTACAATAATAGTAGTAAAATAGCCGTATGCACGGTCCGCAATTAATGGTCCTACATACTCATCTTCCATGCCCACATTGCTTACAACGACACCATTTTCAAAAAGTCCGCGCTCCTTTAACAAATCACACACTTCATCTACATGATTTCCCACTTTCATAATCACTAAATTATCAAATACATCTAAGGCTTTTGCCACCTGATCGATTCCTTTCAGAGATGGGATTACGCCAAGGCCTTCATTTCCCTCTGCAAGGGAGATTCCTGCTTTGCTGGCTCCCGCACAAAAAGATGGGATTCCAGATACCATCTCCACATCATAGCCTGCATCCACAATAATTTTATGTACATAAGCGTAGGTGCTGTAAATTCCGATATCGCCTAAAGTCAACATAGCAATGGTATTATCCTCATCTAAAAGTGCCATCACTTCTTTCGCCGCATTTTTCCGGCACTCTTCTCTTTTTGCTTTGTCTTTATTCATTGTAAATTCGATTTCCCGAATCTTACTCTTTGGAATATCGACTGCTTTTTTGGCAATCTCAAGGGCAACGCTTGCCTCTCCGATTTTTTTTACAGGCACCGCCACGATGTCTGCGGATTCAATGATTTCTTTTGCTTTCATAGTAAGAAGGGAAGGGTCTCCCGGTCCTACTCCAATTCCGTATAATTTACCTTTCATATTACGCCTCCAACTCTTCTGCTTCTTTTGCATGTTCTACAAAAATATTTGCGATTTCATCAATTTCACCCATGCCTTTTAAAATCGTCTCAGTCTCATAACCCGCTTTTTCTAAAATGCTCTTCCAGGAATCCTCTTCCTCTCCTGCCAAGTCATTTCTTGCATGGTCTCCTGCCACAATCATAAAAGGAGCAAGGTATACTTTTTTGATATTGTCTCTTTTTAGCTGTTTCATGACATACTCAATCTCCGGAAATCCTTCCACGGTTCCGATATAAACATTATCATGGCCTTCGCAGCGGAAAATGGTCTCCATCTGGCAATATGCACTGTTGGCAAAATGAACCGAGCCATGTCCCATGAGAAGCAGTGCCTCCTGGTCCTTTAATTTTTCCACCATATCTAAAATAATCGGCACGCAGCTTTTAAAGTCCTCTAAATAAGTCAAAAGTGGTTTCCCTACCTTCAAAGACTGGAAAGAATCTTCATGTCTTGCAAGCATGTAGCACATTTTGTCATATTCGTCCCCGTTGATGATATGGGTCGGCTGGCAGATAACTTCCTCATAGCCTTCCTTTTCCAAACGGCAAATCAGTTCTTCCGGATTCTCGATCACAATATTTTTCGTCTTTTTTAATTTCCGGATAATCACACCGGAAGTAAAGGCTCTAAAAAAATCATAATCTTTGAATGCCTCCCTGATTTTTTCTTCAATGTTACAAATGGCTTTTTCGGCCTCCTCATAACTGGTTCCAAAGCTGACTACTACAATTGCTTTTTTGCTCATAATGGTTCTCCTTTATTTTTCCCTTGTATTTATTATAGAATCGCTTCAAATATCATCACTGGATTGTTTGTATCCATAATGTGGTAACTGCCAATCTTCCGGCTTCTTCCCGCTGTCAGCTGGGTAATCTGGTAGTTATCATCGTATATTTCCAAATATTTATTGCACTCGGCTATGGTCTCTACGGTCACAGCAGAAATGACTACTTTAATCTGCATATCCATTCCGGCAATGTATCCCAAGATGTTTTTCAGTTCTTTTCCACTTCCACCAATAAATACGGCATCCGGTATCGGCAATGTAGGAATGATTTCCATGGCTTTTCCCTGATATAAGAACAGTTGGTCTACCTCGAATTTTTCCTTGTTCTTCTTCATTAATTCCATTGCATCCGATTCTTTTTCAATGCCATGAACCTCGCCGTAAGGACACTGTCTGGCACACTCAATGGAAATGGATCCGGTTCCGGCTCCGATATCCCATACAATAGAATCGGGAAGAACACCCATTTTCATCATGATAACGGCGCGAATTTCTTCTTTTGTCATCGGCGTTTTTCCCCGAATGAAATCCTCGTCCTTTAACATGGCTTTCTTCGCTACCTTTTCCGGTGATGGATTATAAATCATGGCAACGGAAAGCTCCGGCATAGATACATTTTCCATCTCCATCGGACTTCCTGATTTTAAAATCTGGTCTTCATAGGATAAATTGGCTCCCGCATACACTGTCACTTTATCCATTCCATATTCCAGCATAATCTTAGAAAGCCAGCTGGGATTTTGTTCTTTTCCGCATAAAAAGAAGGTTTTTTCATGTTCTTTTACTGCGAGGGCAATGCTTCCCTTTGTCTTATTTCGTCCGTGGACACTTATAATTGCCGCTTCCTCCATGGTCATTCCAAAAGCGGCACCTAACATCTGGAGGGAACCGATGCCGGGAACAACCTCGATGGTCCAGTCCGGCTTTTTGTTTTGGATTGTTTTAAAAAAGCTGTACATCAAAGGGTCTCCCGATACAGTAATGGCCACGGTACCCTTTTTCATCAATGTTTCAGCCAGCTCTAATGTCTCATCGATTTTTCCAAAGGGATAGAATCCTTCTTCTCGTCCTGTCAATTCTTTTAATACCGGAAGCAGACGGGAGGCACCAATGATACCCGCCGCATTTTTCATATAGTGAATTCCCTTTGGCAGGATATAATCTTTTTCTCCCGGTCCTGCCCCGATCAGATATACTTTATTCATATCCTTTTCCTTCCTCGTAAAGGTCTGTTTTTCCTTCATAGCTTTTGTATACTTTAAAATAATCCGGAAATTTCTTTTTGATACTTAATAAATGATAATCCGGGTCTAAAAAGCAGTGGCCACTCTCTCCGGTCACCCTGACTTCTCCGGTTTTTTTATCCCGTATCTCATAGGAAAATTCCATGCGGATGCCATTAAATTTTTTGACATAGGTATAGACTTCAACTACCTCTTCAAAACGGGTCATGGATTTGTAATCACATTTTACAGAAAGGACGGGAACGATAATTCCCTTTTCCTCCATCTGCCGGTAAGGCAGGCCAATCTGTCCCATAAAATCTGTCCGTGCTTCCTCGAACCAACGGATATAATTGGAGTGATGTACCACTTTCATCTGGTCTGTCTCATAATATTGTGCCTTGTGTTCATAGGGTCTCATCATTTTTTTCTAACCGCCTCTAATATTTCCGGAAGGTTGGAGCTTTCTGCCATAATCTTATGATGATTGTCTAAGAAAACAATACCCACCTTCGCTAAATTTCTTGTCCGCTTTTCACAAAAATCGGCCGCCCGGTCTGCCATCGGCTTCCAGATGCCCATCAAATTCTTTTCCTCTAAGATTTCAATCGCTTTTCTGGTTGTCACACAGTTCAAAATTCTTAAAAGAGTCTCCTTATCCGCACCGGCTATCGCCGCATGGGTACAGATTGTCTCCAATCTTCCGTCAGAGATGTGACTGTGTGTATTCATAGTGCCGCCGGCTACTTTTACCAGTTTTCCCACAAATCCACCAATCAGGATATGGGTAAATCCCATATCACAGGCATCATCTAACATATCTCCGATATAATTGCTGACCTGAAAGACGCAGGTAAACTCACCAAATGCTTCTTTTAATGCGGTTTCTCCGGTTGCACCGAGGACAAAAACGATACTTTTGTATCCCTGATTTTTGTACATAATAAGCTCTGCTCTTAAAGAGTCCTTCATCGCTTCCTCGCTCATGGGACGGACAATTCCGGTTGTCCCAAGAATGGACAAGCCTCCCACGATTCCCAGGCGGGGATTGAAGGTTCTTTTTGCCAGTTCTTCCCCATTTGGAATAGAAACGGTCACTTTTGCTCCCTTTGAACCGATTACTTTTCTCAGCTCTTTTTCGGTCATCTTTCGTGGAACCGGATTGATGGCAGGATTTCCTTTCGGAATCTTTAATCCATCCTGGGTAATCATTCCGATTCCTTTTCCACCGGCAAATGTGATTGGACCGTCTTCTTTGCTGATTTCTACTTTGGTGATGACCTGACATCCATGGGTCACATCCGGATCATCTCCGGCATCTTTTATGACAACACAGGTTTTCTCTCCTGCCGGTGCCACTTCGATATATAATTTTTTTCCAATGGGAGCTTCCACCACGGCCTCCTTCGGGCAGGTTCCGCTAAGCTGCCACATCGCACTCGCCACAGCTCCGGCCGCCATGCAGGAGCCGGTGGACACTCCTTCTCTCAATTCCTTTTTCATGTCGTTTCCCTTTATTGAGGCATTGTATAAAGCAGGGCATTGCAGATGGTAGCCGCAATGTTGCTTCCGCCCTTTCTTCCCTTTGGTACGATATAGGGAACTTTTGTTTCCATAATCAATTCCTTTGACTCCACTACGTTGACAAATCCAACCGGAGCACCGATGATTAAAGCCGGAGAAAGACTTCCCTCCTCAATCAGCTCATAGAGACGAATCAGAGCTGTCGGTGCATTTCCAATGGCAAAAATCACTTCACCGGAAAGAGCAGCTCCCCGCTCCATGCAGATTGCAGCTCTGGTACAGCCTTTTTCTTTGGCTTCCTTTGCCACGTCCTCATCTGCCATAAAACAGTAGACTTTTCCACCGTATTCGGCCAGCTTCTTTTTATTGATTCCGGCAGCCGCCATGTTTGTATCTGTCACAATCGAGGCACCTCTTTTGATTGCCTCCTGTGCCAGCTTGCACACATCCTCGGAAAAACACAGGTTGTCTGCATAATCAAAGTCGGCAGATGTATGAATACATCTTTTGACTACGGAAAAATAAGGCTCCGGCCAGGTTCTTCCGTTTAATTCTTTTTCAATCGTTGCCATGCTGTTTTTCTCAATCTCTGCCGGCTTTACGATTTGTATTTTATCTAACATAAGGGTTCTCCTTTTTCCTTTAATTTAAGGGCTCGTAGGTTCCGAACTTAGTCTCCTCAAAGCTTGGAATTTCATGATATGCCGTCATTGCATAATCACATACGGTAAATCCCATCACAGCTCCGGTTCCTTCTCCCAGACACATATTCGCCAGAATGTAAGGCTCCATATCTAACGCATCCAACACCATCTTCCCGGCAGGTTCATTGGAACAGTGGGACGGGAAAATGTAGTCTTTTGACACAGGTACCAGTTTCGTCGCAAGAAGAGCAGCGACAGAGGAAATAAATCCATCGATAAAGACGGCTTTTCCATAGTAAGCGCCACCGATATAGACGCCGACAAGACCGGCGATATCTAAGCCTCCCACTTTCGCAAGCACATCAATCGGATCATTTTTATCCGGCTGATTGAGCACAATGCTGTCTTTGATCACCTGAATTTTGTGAAGCAGTCCTTCGCTGGAAAGACCGGCTCCCTTTCCTGTTACCTTTTCTACGGATTCTTCTAACATAACGGCACACACAGCACTGCTGGTCGTCGTATTTCCAATTCCCATCTCACCGGTGGCAAATAAGTCATATCCTTTTTCTACCAGTTCTCCCACTACGTCGATACCAGCTTCAATGGCTTTTATGGCTTCTTCCCTTGTCATCGCAGGGCCTTTTGCCATATTGGCAGTGCCATAGCGGACTTTTTTGTTTATCACTTTGGGATTCTCTACATCTGTGACAATTCCCACATCAACCGGATACACGTCCGCACCGCTTACGGAAGATAAGATACAGATACTGGCATTTTTCTTTGTCATATTTTCCGTTACGATTTTGGTTACTTCCTGTCCGGTCTGGGTCACTCCTTCGCTTACGACACCGTTATCTCCGGCCATGACTATGACTGCTTTTTTCTTCGGTCTCGCCATTGGATGTCGGTAGATTCCTGCCATCTGAGTCACCATCTCCTCTAACCTTCCAAGGCTATAGAGAGGTTTTCCCAAAGTGTTCCAACGTTTTTTGCATATTTCCATGGCCTCCTGGTCGAGAGGCTTTATATTTTTTATTACATCTTCCAGTTTCATTTATTCCACGCCTCTTTTCTAAAGTTAAAAAAGTCCAAATAATGTGCCTGCTGTCATGCCTGTATATTTTGTAAGAATTAAAATCATAAAAAGCAGCCATACTTCTGAAAGCTCCGATCCAGCCCCCATCACATCCCCGGTCACACCGCCGATTTTGCCGGTGATATAAATCCGGAATAAGTAAGCCATAATTAAGAGCACTGCCCAGATGAGCACGCCATAATAGGAATAGGCAAGCACAAGCGGAATCAGTCCAATGAGAGCGGCACCTGCTGCACCCCATCCCGGAATCGTACCTACGTAAATGCCGATTCCATTTTTTCTTGGATAAACAGCCTTGTAGGCAATCACGCCCTGCACTAACTTTCCGGCAACGGGCATTAAGAGGATGACTAACCATTTTACGTCACAATACCAGATTCCCATAAATTTCAGGGCAAGGTCTAATACAAGGGCGATTCCTCCATTTGTACCAATCCGGCTGTCTTTCATAATTTCCAGCATCCGCTCTCTTGTCCGGGCAGAATAGATTCCGTCCACCGTGTCACAGAGTCCGTCAAGATGAAAGGCTCCTGTCACACACAGATTCGCCAAAATCGCCAGTACAATGGCAATGGCTTCCGGAAGCAAATGGGAAAAAATCAGATATACCGCCGTATCTACCAGACCGATAATCAGTCCGACTATGGGAAAGGAGATAAATCCTTTCTCCATATCTCCGTCTTTCATCTCCATCTTTAGAGGGATTGGAATTCTTGTCATAAATCCTAAAGTAAATAAAAATCGTTTCATTCCATATCCTTCTTTCTGTCCGATAACAGCACATCTACAATTCCGTCTGCAGAGTATACCGTGGCCGTTTTATAAATCGGAATATTTAATTTCTCGGCTGTCTTTGAAGTAACCGGTCCGATGCTGATGTATTTTCCTGCAACTGTATTTTTATCTTCTATCATAGAATCAAAAGCTTTTACTGCGCTGGAGCTTGCAAATACAATATAGTCTGCAAATGCCACAATTCGCTTCAGCTCATCTGCCTTTCTCTGATCATAAACGGTGTGATACAGTGCCACCGCATCATAGGCGATTCCTGCATCTTCCAAGGCATCCGGAAGTTCTTTGGAAGCTTCCTCGGCACGGAGCAAAAGTACTTTATCTTCTTTTGTAAGAATCGGAATCATCTGGCTTGCCATGTCCTTACTGGAATAGGCAGTTGGCAGATAATCGTACATAATGCCTCTCTCTTCTAATGCTTTAGCCGTTCCCGCGCCAATCACGGCAAACTTTATGCCGGCTAAGCTTCGGATGTCGGTTCGGTTCTCTTTTAAATATTCAAAGAAAAATTTAACGCCGTTAGCGCTGGTAAATACAGCCCAGGTATAATCTTTTATGTTCTCCACTGCTTTTACAAGAGGTTCTTCGATTAATTTTTTTGTTGTCACAAGGCTAAACTCGATTGCCTCTGCGCCCTCTTCCCGAAGAAGGGGAACTAATCTGTCACCCATTGCTTTCGTTCCTGTTACAAGAACGCTTTTCCCGGAAAGAGGTTTCTTTCCATACCAATCTAAGGTTTCTCTCAAGCTTACCACGTCGCCTACGACTGAAATGGCCGGTGTCTTGATTCCCTGTTTTTTTACTTCCTCCACAATCGTCTCTAAGGTTCCCACTGCCACTCTCTGACGGGCCGTAGTTCCCTCCTGCAAAACTGCCACAGGAGTATCCGGATTCTTGCCGTTTTCAATCAGACTCTTTGTGATATTCGGAAGATTTCCCAGCCCCATAAGGAAGATTAAGGTACCTTCTTCTTTTGCAAGGGTCTGATAATCTAAAACAGTTGCTCCATTTTTATGATTTCCTTCGTGTCCTGTGATTACATGGAAAGAGGAAGCCGCCTCTCTGTGTGTCACCGGAATACCGCAGTAAGCCGGAACGGAGTAGGAAGATGAAATTCCCGGTACGATTTCAAATGGGATTTGATTTTGCTGCAAAAGTTCCAGATCCTCGCCTCCCCGTCCAAATAAAAAACTATCTCCGCACTTCAGGCGTAATACTAACTTTCCTTCCATCGCTTCCTGCAGCATCACCTGATT
>JAUNBT010000095.1:8331-11312 GCA_030526985.1 Lachnospiraceae bacterium
GATTTCAAATTCAATGCCGTACTCTTTTAATTTTGCTGCTTCTTCGCCGCCTCGTCCAAAGATGAAGGGATCTCCGCCTTTGAGACGTGCGACCATTTTTCCTTCTAACGCTTTTTCCACCAATACCATATTGGTTTCTTCCTGCTTCAGGAAATGGTTTGCTGCTCTTTTTCCAGCATAAATCAGTTCTGCATCTTCTTTTACCTGATTTAAAATGGAATCAGTTGCCAGATTATCATAGACAACCACATCTGCTTTTTTTATAATATCCAGTCCTTTTAATGTGAACAGTCCCATATCACCAGGTCCTGCTCCGATTAAATACACTTTTCCTTTTGTAACATCCTTTGCCGTCATTGTTCCTAACTCCTCGGCCTGTTTTATTTTGTCCTCTAAAGAGGTACCGGTAAGATCAATTTCTTTTGCCGTGTACACTCTGTGCTTTCCATCCTTTGCAAAAAAGGCTTCCATCTTCATTTTACCGTCTTCCAGATAAGAATAGGCTGCCGCCGGTGCATTACAGCTGCCGCCGATTTTCTTTAAAAATGCCCGCTCTGCCATCAGCATGCAGGCACCCTGCTCAGAATGAAGGGCAGCAAGTACCTCCTGCCAGTCGCCATTTCTGCTTTCTACCGCTAAAATTCCCTGTCCGGCTGCCGGAAGAAATTCATCGGTGTCCATATAGTCATAATGAACTTCGCCATCAGATTCATATCCTAGTCTTTCCAACCCTGCCGCTGCAAGAATAATACCGTCATACTGACCTTCTTTTAGCTTTCTTAAACGGGTCTGCACATTTCCCCGCAGTACTTTAATCGTCACCCGCGGATTGATTGCTTTAATCTGCAGCTCTCTTCTAAGAGAACTGGTTCCCACTACCGCACCTGGTCTTAAGTCTTTTAAAGCAATGCCTGTGGTTGTGGCAAAGACATCCCTTGGGTCTGCCCGGTCAAGAATCGCGCCGATTCCAAGTCCTTTTGGAAATTCATTTGGCATGTCCTTGGCACTGTGGACTGCGATATCAATATCGCCGTTTAACAGCTGCTCTTCTAATTCTTTGGTAAATACCCCTTTGCCGCCAAAGGAAGCCAAGGAACGGTCTAAAAGCTGGTCGCCCTTTGTATCGATCTTAACAATCTCTACAGAAAGCTCCGGAAATGCTTCTTCTATTTTCTTTTTTACAATGTCTGTCTGAATCAGTGCCAGCAGACTTTTTCTTGTTCCGATTTTTAACGTTTTCATGTTTCTCGTCCGCATCCTTCTTTTATGATAAACCGTATTTTTTCTGGTATCCTCTCGGGGTAATCATCTTGTCATTTTCCACATAGGTCTCAGAATTCCCAATCAGGACAACGGAAAACATATCCACTGGTGCATCCTTTAATTCTCCTAATGTAGTAATAAGAGAAGTCTCTTCTTCTCTTCCCGCATGACGGACAATGCCTACCGGTGTCTCCGGTTTTCTGTATTTTAATAAAATGTCAGCTGCCTGGTTTACATAATCTGTTCTCTTTTTGCTCTTTGGATTATAAAGGCAGAGCACAAGATCACCCATACCGGCACATTCCACCCTTTTCATAATTAATTCTAACGGTGTCATAAGGTCGCTCAGTGATACAATTGCAAAATCACGCATCAGCGGCGCACCAAGTACAGAGGCTGCCATACTGGCTGCCGTCACACCGGGAACAGTCTCAATTTCAATCTCCGCTTTCATTTCATTCGCAAGCTCTAAAATGATTCCCGCCATTCCGTAAATTCCACTGTCACCACTGCTGATCATAGCAACGGTCTGGTCTTCTTTTGCCATTTCGATTGCCATCTTACAGCGGTCAATTTCTTTCATCATCGGGGTCGCAACATAATCTTTCTCTGGAAAATATGGTTTTACCATCTCCACATACGTTGTGTATCCTACTACTTTATCTGCATTTTTAATCACATCAATTGCTTTTTGTGTCATATGCTCATAACCGCCTGGGCCAAAGCCCACTGCATATAATTTTCCCATTTCTCTTTGTATCCTTTCATCTTGTTTCGTCAGTTCCCATCTTAATCTAATGATCCAGACAGCGGAAGAAGGTCTGTAAATCCTCCGGACTGTTGTTTTCCCTCACCCAGTAAAACAGGTGGTCAAAGGCATTCTTGACCCCTTTGTGATCTGCTACTTTTAAGAAATTATCCCGCATCGTATTCATAATTGGCAAAGATTTCTGGAATACAAACCACTGTTCAAACTGAAGCTCATAATCCTCCAAAATCTCATCTGCCGCATCCACTTCCATCAGTTTTTTCTTATTATTCTCCGCCGCAATCCGGGTAAAATCATCGATATTGTATGATACAATTCCCGGAAGCTCGGCAATCTTTTCATCGATATCCATCGGCACTGCTAAGTCAATGAATACTCTTTTTTTCGGTGCATGAATACTTTTTGCCACTTTGTCACAGGTCAGTGTGTAATGTGGACTAGAAGTCGCACTGACAATGACATCCATCTCCTCTAACAGCTCATAACGGTCCTGATAAGGCACTAAACGGTAGGCATCCTGTTTGTGATGACCACCTTCATAGATTTCCATATTTCGGGTCGTTGCATAAAGCTGCACATAATCTAAACTGAGCATATTTTTAAGGACAATACTTCCAATCTTTCCGCTGGCACCAATCACCAATGCCTTCTTTCCTTTTAATCCGCCCTCTAACTCTTCCTCGGCGATTTTTACCGCTAAGGTTCCTGTTGAAACGGATGTTTTGGAAAGGGACGTGTCGGTCTTTACTTTCTTGGAAGCCGTCACAGCGTAGCGGAACAAAGTATTTAAAAATACTCCGCAGGTCTTTTCTTTCCTTGCTTCCTCATGGGCATGCTTTACCTGTCCTAAAATCTGGTCCTCGCCCATTACCATGGAATCCAACCCTGTCGTCACCTGAAACAGGTGGTGGATTGCCTTTTTTCCATGATAGAAAAGGACATAATCGCT
>JAUNBT010000096.1 GCA_030526985.1 Lachnospiraceae bacterium
TTTTCTCTTTAAGAATTTTCAAGGATTCATGTTATTGTTTAGTTATCAATGTCCAATGTTTGATTGTACTTTTTTAGGAACAATCTGCTGTTCTATGAAACAGCTTATTTAATATATCATACTCAGTTTACAAAGTCAAGAACTTTTTTTAAGTTTTTTTCTGTTTTTCTGAGTCGTTTCTGTTGTTTTCGCAACAACGTGTTATATAATATCACGTGTTTTTTCAGTTGTCAACACTTTTTTCAATTTTTTTATTCTTTTTTTCATCACTCTTTTCTGATTCTTCTAAAGACGCCATATTATGCTTCTCAACTACTGATTTCTCCTGTTTTTTTCTGCTGCGTACATGCTGTATTGCTTTTTCATAGATGTCATAAGGCTCATTATATCTGGGACTGTAGTCACAAAAATAATGACCGCCGGGATCATGGTTCGTTCCGGCGGTAATATTTTGATTTTTTCTTTTAAATTGTTTTCTTTTTCTTTCCTGGTTCATCTTACTCCTCTGTTTCCAGACTGTCGTCAGCTTCTGCGTTCAAAGAATTTTTTAGTCGTACCCTGGCACTGCGGTCACTATATAAAAAGAGAAATTCTCTTCGATTTCTTCCCGGAAGAATATTTACAATATTCTGCCCCATATTCTTACAGAAGAATTCTGTGCCGTTGGTCCGCAACAAAGAACACTCACTTTCACTGTAACAGTAAATCACATTGTCTTGCAGCCGTATATTTTCATAGATAACTTCCCTTCCAAAACTTTCTTTTAATTTACCATACTTATTGTAAAGCAGAATTTGATATTTCTTTGCCAGTGCAGATTCCACATCTGCTTCATCATTTTCAATCACAAATCCGATATATTTTTCATCTGAAAATACACTCTTTATCTCTGTATCAAAATTGATTTCCCGAATTTTCTTTGGCTTTTCTTTCATTTGATAGAAAATAGTCTGATTGTCTCCCACAACACAAACAGTCTCATCGTCCATAAACACTATCTTTGGAATCAGCATATCTTCAAATTGATATGTCCCAACCAGATTTCCGTTCTGACCTTTCCCTCCCTCACCAAAATTGTAAAAGGATAATACATTCTTAGAATTAATTCCTTCTGCACCATAAAAGCTTGCCGCTAATTTTTCACCATCTGACGAAATAGCAACTGCCAATGGATATCCATTGTTCTCAATCTGTGTCTTTATATCTGCCAACAGTCCACCATTTGAATCGTAAAGGCGAATATAGTTTGCATCATCTCCTTCAAGGACAATGCAAAAGACACCCTGATTTGCCATCTGCACATTTCGAATTGGATAAGGCATGGAATAGTCACCAGTTATGCCTTTGACATCATAAATCTTCACCTGATTGCCATCTAAATCAGCAATTGCAGCATACTCCCCCGCAATAGAAATGGATGGTTGTTCCATATTATAAGCCTCTGTCCAAATAATATTCTCATCCGCATCCAGATAAGAGACTCCATCTTTACTATATTTAAAATAACCATTCCCAAACGTAGCAAACTGCGTATAATTTGCATCTGAATTTGGAGTTGATGTCAGTTCCTCGTATGCATTAAAATAACGATTCCAAAAAGAATAAATCAGAGCAATCACAACAAAAAAAGCGGCGATTGTAATAGCAATTCTTCTCTCTTTTTGCCGTTTTACCCTTTCCCGTGCTGCTCTTCTGTTTTCTTTATCCCGAATTAATTTAATATGCTTTTCTTCTTTTTCAGTCATATATCTTTCCTTTGTATGTTTTTATATGCGCATTTTATGTTTTTCTCTTTTCTACTATATACGATTTTTACAAATAATTCAATACAAGTTAGTCAATCGAAGGAATTAAAATTTTTTGCCCTATAAAAATTTTATTCTCATTTTCCAGGTTATTGGCCTGTGCGATCTGAGATGCATATTGAGAAGTTGTATACATTTTTCGACTGATCGAGGCAAGGGTATCTCCTTGTCTTACTGTGTAGTAAAGTGGTTTGCCCTGTGCAGATACTTCTTCTGTATCACTTTGCTCTAATTCACCTGTTGTTGTATCTGAAGATTCCGTCTCTGTCACAGACGACGAGGTCTGCTCGGAGGTATTTGGGGTTAAATCGGCTGTTTTTTGACTCTCCAGCTCTTCTTCATTTGTTACTGCCGCAGATTCAACTGCTGTTGTCACCTGTGTCTTTTCTGTGTCATCTGACTCCTTGTAAATTCCCGCCATTGTTTCTGCAATAGAATTTCCAACACCTTTTTGCAGCCACTTGTCCCCTCTCATTTGATAAAAAGTGTACCCAAGCGTTCCGACAATCAGCAACATACTGGCCGCTCTGGTAAAACGGATCTGTATGCTTTGTTTTTTATTTTGTTTTCCGTAGTGGTTAACACGTCTATAATTTCTCACCACTTTTCGGTCTCTGCGCAGCTGTTCCTGCTTTTCATCTGTTTCCTGCTGCCTTTTTTCTTCTCCCTTTTCTGCCAGCATATATTCTCTCATGGCACTATTTTTTTCATAATAAATATAGTATCCCTTCTGCCGCACTAACTGCTGATTTTCACAGATATAAAAAGCATCTTCATTTTCCAGGGAATCCATCATGTAAAGAATTTTATGATTTCCCGGAAAATTTTTAAAATGTGCTTTTGTAATTTTTTGATTCATCTCTACGCTAAATCCGATTCTTGACAAAAACCATCCCACTACTGCCTGTCCTTCAAAGAAACGATCTCTCACCTCCAAAAGTTTTGCCCAGATTTCACGGTTAAAAATTGTATCATCCATATCAAGTTCCAGGTTTGCCGCCTCAATCGCTCCACATATAAAGACTGCTGTTCCCTCTTCCGTTTGATAAATATCGCCCAGAAGAATGGCGCCTCTTGCATAAACGTGATCCGGTTTTGCAAGTCTGGTCAGATATGTCACCACAAAATCTTCTATGTATATTCTTCGTTTTTCTTTTGTATCTCCAATTTGACGGACATTTTTGGGAAGTGGGCGCCATGGCATTTCCGTCTGTTTCTCTTCCTGACTACAAATAATTTCTATCATATTCTTTCACCTTCCTGTTTGCTATCTGATTTCTGCCCAGAAAAGATTCATTGCTGCCCGGGTACAAAAACAGCGTATCACAAACCCAGTGAGAACTTTGTCACAATAAGGAGTCGGAAAAAGAATTTTAATAATATTTTTTTCGTGTTATGTTTTTGCATATTTTGTCCATACTTTTTATATGTTATAAAAATCGCAGTTGTAACCGAACAAAGCGAAAGCGGCTGCAAAATGTGAATGGAGTAAACTTATGATGCCTTTTTTAGATTATCCGAAAAAGAAAAAAAGAACCCGTTACTATGATAGAACCGAGTCCAATTACCAAATATTTGGGCAATCATTAAAGAGGATGACAGAACAATCCCTAAAAAAAGAGCAGACACTGCTTCTTGTCTGCATCGGCACAGACCGGATTACAGGTGACTGCTTAGGCCCGCTTGTTGGTCATAAACTATCCCGTATTTCTCCTCATCCTGAGCGTATCTTTGGAACTTTAAAAGAACCCGTCCATGCACAAAATCTAAAACAGGTTCTTTCTAATATAAATAAGGAATATACGAATCCATTTCTCATTGTAATCGATGCCTCTTTGGGAATCAAAGATCATATCGGATATATCACCCTGTCTGATGGACCGCTGCGTCCCGGAGAGGGAGTACAAAAACGGCTCCCTCCTGTTGGGGAGATATCCATAACCGGAATTGTAAATTGCTGCAGCGGCAACGGTACCTGTCTATTACAAAACACCCGGCTTCATCTGGTTGAAGAATTAGCCGATTACATTTTTATGGGAATTATAAGCGGGCTTTTTCACTTGATGATTTAAACAATTACAACTCATTTAAGAAGGAAGTTTCATATCTCCCATTTTGATAAAACCATGGTTTTTCATAAAATTAGCAAAAACCAATGTAAGAAGTGCCGGGGCAATCACATACATCACTGCAATCTCGATGAGAACAAGCGTTGGATTAGCACCTTCTGTCACCATAGTCTGATAACACATGATTGGACCGATTAAACCGGCAGTTCCCATACCTGATCCAGTGGAATTACTGGTCATTTTCAAAAGGACAGTGGAAATGGGTCCTAATATGGCACTTGTAAGAATCGGTGGTATCCATATGATTGGTTTTCTCACAATATTCGGCATCTGTAGCATGGATGTTCCGATTCCCTGGGCAAGCAATCCGCCAACCTTATTATCTTCGTAACTTGCCACTGCAAAACCGACCATCTGGGCACAGCATCCTGCAGTCGCTGCTCCCGCCGGCAATCCGGACAGATTAAGAATCACTCCGATTGCCGCAGAACTAATCGGAAGTGTCAGGCAAATTCCCATAAGGACAGACACTACAATTCCCATAAAGAGCGGCTGCTGTCTTGTGCCGCTCTCAATCACATCTCCTATCAATGCCATAAATCCAGATATGGGCGGACCAACAAAAAGACCGGCCGCACTTCCCGATAAAAAGGTTACAATCGGGGTTAATAAAATATCCAGTTTTGTCCTTCCTGAAATCAGTCTTCCCACAGTTACTGCCATCAAAGCCGCTATAAAAGCACCAAGTGGTTCTCCCGGTCCCGACAAAACCACCGCACCATCTAAAAAAAGACTTCCGCTTAAAAGATTTTGTGCATAGGCACCGCACATACCGGCAGCTCCCGCTGCAACGGTGACCAGCACATCATCCTTATATTTACATGCAACTCCTACACCAATTCCAATTCCGGTAAGTACCTTTGCTAATGACGCTGCACCGGATAAATACCCTCCGATCTCACCACCAATCATTGTTCCCATCTGCTCGATTATTGTGCCAAGAATAAGGGTAGAAAACAGTCCCAGCGCCATTCCAGCTAATCCATCCACAAAAATATAACGTAGGACATTTTTAATCTGTTTCATATTCTCTCCTTTTTCATATTTTTCGTCTTTACAGATAATTCACCTGTCTTTACTCTAATCCTTATTCTATATAATTTTAGGCTCATTTGCAAGTTTACTTATGAATTATAATTTTTGAACAATTTACTATTTTTTCTGAGATTTTTTCCTTAAAAAGTGCTATACTTATTATAAAATAAAGAATGAAATTCTAGGCGCATTTAAAAGTTGCCGGAAACTTTGCTCTTTTGCATATTTATTTGACAGAATAGATTTACAGGAGGTAACTGCACATGAAAAGAGCTCTTTTTCAAAAACTAGAACGACAATACCCAATTATAAAACGCATGTCCCGTTATCAGGAAGTCTTTTGGATTAATCCAAAAACGGGAACAAAATCCAAATCTTTTCGCCCTGTATCAAATGAGGAAATTATCGATGCCAGCAATCGGCTTGACCGCTTCGCTCCGTGTATCGAACAACTTTTTCCTGAAACGCAGGCGCTAAAAGGAATCATTGAATCTCCTCTTACCGATGCTCCGTCTGTAAAGAAAGTAATGGAAGACCGTATTGGATTTTCCATTGGAAAGCATCTTCTTATTAAATTAGACAGTCACCTTCCTGTCTCCGGCTCAGTCAAAGCCCGGGGTGGCGTATATGAAGTTTTAAAATTTGCTGAAGATCTGGCTATAAAGCACAGCATTTTAAAACCAGATGATAATTATTTGAAACTTTTAGAACCACGATCCAAAGATTTGTTTTCCCAGTATACGATTGGCGTTGGTTCTACAGGAAACTTGGGACTAAGTATTGGTATTATGGGAACCGCCCTCGGTTTTCGTGTCAATGTCCATATGTCCCGGGATGCCAAAACTTGGAAAAAGGAACTCCTGCGCAAAAAAGGAGCACATGTAATCGAACACAGCGGTGATTATTTAAGTGCTGTCAAAAAAGGACGCCAGTCAGCGGCCGCCCGGACACACAGCTATTTTATCGATGATGAAAATTCCAGGGATTTGTTTTTAGGCTATTCTGTTGCCGGTATGCGTCTGGCAGAACAGTTAGAAACCGCCCATATCCCTGTAGATGAAGAGCATCCTCTGTTTGTTTATCTTCCCTGTGGTGTCGGAGGAGCTCCAGGTGGAATTACATATGGCATTAAACAGATTTTCGGTGACAACGCCCACTGTCTTTTTTTGGAGCCGGCTCATACGCCCTGTATCACGCTGGGTATGCTTACCGGTATGTACAATAAAATAAGCGTGACTGACATTGGTCTGGATGGAAAAACCGATGCCGACGGTCTGGCTGTTGCTCGCCCCTCTGCATTTGTGTGTGAAATGATGGAACCTTTGCTGGATGGCTGTTTTACAGTTACTGACACTGATTTTTACCGTTATCTTACCTTGCTTGTAGATACGGAAGACCTCTTTTTGGAGCCTTCTGCCTGCGGCGGACTGGCAGCTTTTCGCCATGTTTTAACAGATCCTTACTATTTAGATCACTACGATTTGCGCCGAAAGCTTCCAAATTCTACCCATATTATGTGGGCGACTGGCGGCTCTATGGTGCCAAAAACTGAACTTATGAGTTACTATGAGCTCGGAAAACACAACCGGGATATCTGGTAGTCTCAGCTTTTTTTACAAAATAACAAGACTAAAATTCAACAAAAAGGAGACAAATTTTATGTTCCGTGTTTGGGGAAAAATATGGAAAAGCAATCATATGATAAAGGATATTACAATAGAAAATCCGTCAGCGGATCAATCCCGCACTTCTAAAGTCTACGCAGCGCTGAATGATATGTGTCTGGAGTTTGATCTGCAGGTTCCCATCTGGCTTGATTCCAATAAAAAAGAATTCATCGCCCACGATAAGACCCGATTCCATCAGGATAATTTTATCGAAAGCATCGACTTTGACTATTTGGAATTTCATGTAATTGAGGAAGATATGTTTTAACCATGATATTGGGAATCGGATATTTTGGATCGGATATTTTTAATTAGCTAATTTCTATTTAAAATAGAATGAAAAAGACGAACTGGAGCCGTGTTTTAACACAATGCTTCTGTTCGTCTTCTCTTTGCAACATTTTATGTAATCTCGGTCTACACTTACTGCTTTTCGTACACTAACTAATACTCTCCATGTGTTTCAAAAGATTTTATCGTCTCATTTTCCTCCATGAAGTCTAATATCTCATCAAACTCAATCTGTTTCGGAACTTTTACAAGCAGCTGGTACTTTACAAGACCATTTTTCTTCTTAATATTACTCTCCACGATCTGAATATGCCATTCCCGAAACTGCTGCTTTAATAAATGTTGAAACTCTGTCGACTCCTCCACTGTAATATCAATCTCATTGGTCACAAAGTCGGTTCCGATTGTATGCTTATGCATAAACATCTGAAACAATAAAATCATTCCTGTTGTAAATAATCCCAGAAAATACATCCCACACCCGATTGCAAGACCTATTCCTGCTGTCGCCCACACACCGGCGGCTGTCGTAAGTCCCTTAATGGAAGTACCATTTTTAAAAATAACTCCGGCTCCTAAAAAACTGACTCCACTTACTACCTGCGAGGCAATTCGGGAAGGATCCGCCCCTTTTGTTCCAAGAAGCAAATCTCCCGCTGCATTGGAAAGATCTGCAAACCCATATTTAGAAACAATCATCATAAGTGCTGCACCACAGGCAACCACTACATGGGTCCTTACTCCTGCCTCCTTAAATCTTCTAGACCGTTCAATTCCTACCAGTCCCCCACAGACTCCTGCAACAAAAATCCGGATTGCCAGACCCAGCATCTGTGCAAAGGGAATTGAGGAATTCAAAAGATTTAAAGAGCTCGTCATTTGTTCAAAAAAACCTGTCATCTTGTCCTCCCACCTTTTCATTGAAATTATGGCTCATTTATGTTATACTACAACGAAATGAATGTAAAAACAAATCATATTTTTTTTGATGAACATAAAAATAATTTATATTGTCTAGTAAGGGAGGGTTCCATATGTTCGACCACAAATTTCAAACACTCGTTACTGTTTGTGAAACCGGAAGTTTTACAAAGGCCGCCAAACAATTGTCTCTTACCCAGCCCGCTGTCAGTAATCAGATGAAACTAATTGAAAATGAACTGAATATTAAATTATTTTTTCGAGATAACGGAAACCTGCGATTGACCTCTGAAGGTGAGATTGTAGCAAAATATGCCCGCAGATCTATGGGATTATATGAAAAGATGAATACTGCTATTTTAGATGAGAAGACTCATTCTACTCATATATCTGTCGGAATTACCCACACTGCCGAGAGTAATCGGATTGCTGAGGTTTTAGCCCGTTATTGTGAGCAGCATCATGAAATAAAATTAACCTTGATTGCCGATTCCATTCATAATATTTATGACCGAATAAAAACTTATGATATTTCATTTGCCATTGTGGACGGACATCTGGAAAACAGCAGCTGTAATTCCATTCTTCTTGACACAGATGCACTCGTTTTGGCTGTGTCAAACGACAGCCCTTTGGCTGGAAAAAGTCTGGTTACTATTGATGAACTGAAAAATGAACGAATGATTTTAAGACTTCCCGATTCAGGCACCAGCAATTTATTCGTCTCCCGCCTTGAGAATTTAAATCTCTCCATCGATGATTTTAATATCTATCTTCAAGTCGACAATATCGCTACCATCAAGGATCTGATTCGCGGTGGTTTTGGTGTCTCTGTTCTGGCTCAAAGTGCCTGTATGGATGAAGTACGCAAAGGAAAGATGACGATTCTTCCCATCGAGAATTTAAGCATGATTCGGGAAACCAACATTATCTATCCAGTTGATTTTGAACATATCGGACTACTCCAGGATATTGTAAAAATATACCGACGCATCGAAGGACAGAATAGAAAAGAAGGCAGAGCATAGATTAGAACTGCCTTCTTTTCATCTACGCTCTGCCTCTTCATTTTTAATTGATATTATATTTTTCTTTATAAAGTTTCTGGTCTTTCGAATACCAGATATATTGGTCGTCAAAACGGTCAATATAATCACATTCGTCTCTTGTTTTTATTACTAATACTTTTATATTCGTACCATTCATACTGCACCTGGTCAGACGACATTGATAACATCTCTCACCCGTCGCCTCATCCTCGAACAATCCAAAGCTGGAATAATAAATCATTCCATCTATAAACTGATAGGTGTCGCAGCCCTCTACCACTGTTTTCTGATTCGTTCCATCTAAATTCATCTGATAAATCGGAGTGGTGGAATCCAGACAATCTGTAACGGGACTTCCATATATCTTGCCCTTATAAAAATAGAGTCTGAGGAGACCTGTCACAATATTTCTTTTTATCTTTTTCGTTTTTAAATGATAATAATTGTAGTCAGGATACCATACAAACTGACCTTCTTGTCCATAGGAAAAATACAAATGATTTTTATATAATCCCTCCAATCTTACCGCTTCATCAGTCTTTAACTTCTTCACCAAAGTAGTGATTTTCTTATTACTTTTTCCGTTCATCTTCACCCGGTACAACCTTACTTTGGTTCCTTCTACTTTTGTGTAATAGATATAAGATCCATTCGATAGGAAATTTGCTCCTATCATTCCCTTTACGATATACTTATAACTTCCATTGCCTTTCTTAATCCGCATTCCCTTTGTCTTAATCTGTACTGTATACTTTCCTACCTGATTCTTAGTATTAGTCCCATAAGTACGATATAATTCATAAGAAGATGCAGCCTTAGTTTTGACGGAAATACAGCAACAGCAGAGCAAAAATAAGATAACTCCAAATCTCTTCTTCATATTCTCACCTCATTGTTCTTCTCGATTATCTGTATTTCCATCATACCATTTCTTTATTTGCTGCACAAGAAAATTCGTATTATTTCACTTTTATCTTTACTTTTTTTGCCGCACCGGAGCAATTAGAAGGGTATACGGTGATTGTGGCAGTTCCCTTTTTTAAAGCTGTCACTTTACCCTTTGCATTTACCTTGCAGACAGAAGTGTTGCTGCTTTTATATTTTAAAGATCTTGAAAGTATGGTGGCTGAGCCACATTTATAGGCAATCGTTGTTTTCTTTCCAACAGAAAGAGTTTTCTTTCCGGCAGAGGCTTTTATCTTAAATAATCCACTGCTCGGTGACGCCTCTATTGTCTGCGCAACTGTTTTATTTTTATAACTGCTTTTTGCAGCTTTATCCACATTCTCGCATCCAAAGCACTGCACCCAATATACTCTGTTATTCACTTTGACACAGCCAATTCCGATACTTACATAGGAACTGTTAAGAATATTAAATTTATGTATGGGTGACTCCATCCAATCTTTCATAACACTTGATGCTGTAGTAAAATCAAAAGAAACATTTTCACCATACATTTTTTCATCTGCATAATAGCAAATTTCTCCATTTGGTCTGATGTGATTTGGTACAATGGAACACTCAGCCGCTCTAAGCATCGCCGTCTCTAAAAGATCTTTGTCCATCACCAGTGTTCCTACACCGGCTGCTTTTCTCTTTTTGTTGACAAGACTTAATACCTGATATGCTTTTGTATAATCCCTTTTTGCACTTACGGATACGCTCATGGTTGTCTGGTCTGCCATCGCAGTCGATAGTTTAATACTGTCGATATTACCGCCCTGTGTTGCTGCATCTGTTTTGATACAGCATGTGTTAAACAATAACAATAAAGCTGCTATAAAGCATAAATTACCTGCGAGCGTTTTTCTTTTTGTTTCTTTTTTCGTGAAATACTTCATTTTTTCATCCTCCTTTAAAACCATGTTATTTTTTGATTTTCACTGTCTTTGCCTGACCTTTCCCTTTCAAAAGTTTCTTGTAGGCAGACAGTTTCTTACTCGGTACTTTTATCACGGCCTTTTTATAAATTCCAGAGAATACTTTCGATTTTACCGTTTTTAAAACAGTACTCTTAATCGATATTGTTTTTAATTTTCCACATTTTGCAAATGCCTGTTTATTGATTGTTTTTACCCTTGTTCCAACAGTTACTTTCGTCAGCTTCTGGCACTTATAGAACGCATTGGCTCCAATGGATGTGACATTATTTCCAATTACGACGCTTTTCAGTTTTTTGCTGTTCTTAAATGCATTTGATGCAATAGATGTGACTTTATATTTTTTTCCATTCACCTTAATTGTTGCCGGTATAGAGACGCTTGTTCTGTTTGCAGATACCGGTTTTGTGTACGAAGCAGTACTTCCACTTAACGTGTATTTTCCGCCACTTATCGTAGCTGATTTTGGAGTGGTTGTGGTGTTGGCTACAGGTGCCTCTGTTGTTGCGGCAGGTGCCTCTGTTGTT